>JBJEJT010000279.1:0-2486 GCA_051878255.1 Candidatus Cryptobacteroides sp.
GTTTCGACCTGTTCCATCTGTTGAGGACACCGGGTTCCACAAGGCCTTCTATTTCATCGAGAGTGCGGGTCGTACCCTTGAGGTTGCCCGACGCTGCCATTCCGGGAGTCCATTTCACCGTCTTGCCGTTGAGACGGAAACTCACGCTCAGATTATCCTGGGAGAATCTGCCATTGCCGCTGTAGTTCAAAGTGAGGGCGCAGGTCTTGATGGTCAAGGCATCGGACTTGCGTGAGACCGTGAACGACGGCACATCCAGACGGCGGTTGATTATGGCAAGGGAGGCACGGTCTTCGAATTTGCCGTCCTCGGACCATTCCATCCTTATAAGGCGGTCGGTCAGGACTGTGAATCGGGCGTTGCCGCAGACCACCTCGGCTTTGGGGTCGGCTTTCGGGTCGTTTTCATTGGCAGACAAAAGGGTCGCGGTCAGGCAGAATGCGGTTAGCAGTAAAAACAATCTCTTCATATCCATATTTTTATAATTCATCAATTCGTCCTGAGATTGCCAGTCGGGTCGGCAACGACGTTAGAACAGACAAAGGCCGATGACAATACGGCGATGGAAAATCGTTTTTCCACATAGGCCGCATACCAATCGGCAGTTGCGGTGCAAATATAGCATAAAAATCAATATCTGTGGTACGGCTCTGACATAACGTGGAGAGTGCGAGGAATCCAGACACGGTAGCGTCCCTGGGAATCCCAGTCGTTGCCTGCGGATGCAAAGTCACAGAAATGTATCATACGCACTGCCTTTTCTGTCTCGTCTTCCAGATTTGCCCCGAGAATCATCGGCACCCGGAGGTCCAGCCAGCAGAATGATTCTTCCGCAGGGACGGGCACTGCATCGATGAAGCCGTCAGCATCAGCCTGAATGACGGCACTTTCATCCACGAATCCGTCTGAGAAACGGCTGTCCCTTGCAAATACCAGAGGTCCGCGGACCACAGCCTGCATATTGTTCAGTTCCACCATCCTGGTCCTGATGCCCATTTCTATCTCCACCGTGTCCCCGTTTTTCCATTTGCGGGAAACGGTCACAAAGCCATTCTCAGCCGTGCAGGCATATTCCTCGCCATTGACCCTGACAGCAAAAACTCCTTCGGACCACCCCGGCACCCTGAGTGCAAGGGCAAATTCCGCCGGTTTACCCGAACTTACGCTCACTCTCACCTTGCCATCCACAGGATAGCCGGTCTCCATCTTCATTCCCACGCTGTTCCGTCCTATGCGGAAAGAAGCCTCCAACGGCATATACAGATTGGCTGCCACACGATTCCCGGTTACAGTCAAAGCCGTTTTCGGTATGAGCGCATAGCCTCTCGGACCATTCGCATTGCAGCAGTTGATGCACATCCCGCACTGGTCTTCCCCACGGGAACGATGCCCCTCGAGAGGACTGTACTTTGAAATCTGAGTGCCGTCATCTTTCATTGCCGCCATAAGGGCGTTGTACATAGTCCTCTCAAATAGGTCTGCATAGAATGCCTTGCCTGTTTTCTCCAGAAGCCTCGCACAGAACTGCATCCAGGTAAAAGTCACGCAAGTCTCCATCATATGGTAGGTCGGAATGGTCTGACGCTCCCTGCCCATATACCAGCACTCGAATGCCGCACCAGACCCTGCGATGTTGATTTCATCCCTGACTATGCTCTCCACGGTTTTTTCGGCAGCCGTAAGATAGTCCTGATTGCCAGTGACCGATGCGAGTTCCACCAGACCCTCATAGCAGGACATCATCTCGTATGCCTTCATACCGTTGGTGGAAGACCACCAATGCTTCGGGAAATCCGACCTCTGAGACACCGGCACATCATCCATAGCCTTGGCAATCAGCTGGGACGAGCCCTCGCGCTCGATGCTTTCCACAATGCGCAGCGCAAAGTCGAGATATTTCTGACAGCCGGTCTCCTCATACAGATAGACCACAGGCTCGAGCACCGAACAACTTGCCATTCCGAAATAATTGCCGGTCTTTGCAATATCCACATTCCTCTGGTCCAAATCCATTATAAGGCAGTCAATCGACCTCGCAGCAGCCTCCAGCACAGCTTTCTCGCCGGTAAGCCTGTAATACGAAATCAGGGCGAGGGCAGTGTATTTCCTGCCCCAGATGTCCCATTGGGTCAGTCTCGCGTCAGGTGCATAGCTGCCTATGAAACCGTCTGCCTCCTGAGTTGCAACCAGGTCGTGGATGCCCTGCGATATTTTCCCGAACAGAGCCGGATCGCCGTTGTAACGGTACATATCCATTGCCCCGAGCATCCATTTCCCTATGAACTCGGTGCTCCAGGATGAACGGTCATTCTTGTGACGGAAAGGCTCCACCAACTCATCCACATCCTCTTTCATCACCATTCCGCTGTTGCAGATGTCTATACGGGAGCCGACATAGCCTCCGATTTTCACTTTCACAGATGTTTCGGATACAGTTTCCGCATTCAGGTTCAAATTGAAAGCCGATGCTGCCAAAGCAATGGCAA
>JBJEJT010000280.1:0-2484 GCA_051878255.1 Candidatus Cryptobacteroides sp.
ACCATCAATCCGGCGGACATCGAGAGTATGTCAGTGCTCAAGGACGCCTCATCGACCTCCATCTACGGTTCCAGGGCATCCAACGGTGTCATCGTCATAACGACGAGGCGAGGGCGCACTATGGACAGGGCAAAAGTCGGCATCAAGGCTCAGTTCGGTGTCTCATCCATAGCCTACGGCAACTGGGACCTGATGAACACTGCCGAGAGGATACAGTATGAAAAGGAAACCGGAATGGATGCGGGGCAGAACTACGAACTCCTTTCCAAGACCGACGTGAACTGGCTGGATGCCGTGTTCAACAATTTCGCTATGCTCCACAATTATGAGATTTCGGTCTCAGGAGCCACCGACAAGACCAACTACTTCGTTTCCGGAGCCTATTACAACCAGGACGGTATCGCTCCCGCTTCCGGCTTCGAGCGCTATTCTTTCAGGACGAACCTCGAGCAGAAAATCGGCTCGAAAGTGAAAATCGGAGTGAATATGATGCTCAACTATCAGAACATCCAGCAGGCAGACGAGGGCAGTTACACCCTTGTGACCCCGATTTCCGCAGCCCGCTTCATGCTTCCTTACTGGAACCCTTACCGGGAGGACGGCTCCCTCGCCTCCATTTCCGACGGCAGCTGGAAAGGACAGGGACAGAACCCCTTGGAATGGATTGAGAACAATCCTATGAAATACAAGAAATACAAGGCTCTGGCAATGGGATTCGTGGAGGCGGAACTGTACCACAACCTCATCTTCCGTTCCCAATTCTCGGCAGACTATTCCCACACCACAGGTTTCGGACAGTCCTATCCGAGCTATACCCCGAATCAGGGCGAGGGCACCGCTTCAAGGTCCTCCAATGACGGCTTGAACCTTCAGATTTCCAACACCCTGACCTATAAGTTCAATCTTTCCAATCTCCACGACTTCACATTCCTGCTTGGCCAGGAGGGGGAGAACTATCACGCAGAGGGCTTCTCCGTGACCGGAAAGGGACAGACCAACGACTATCTTACCGACATATCCTTTGCCACGAGAGTGACCTCCTGGACAAGTTATGCGGATTCCGACTATTCCCGGGTGTCATTCTTCGGCAGGGGAGAGTACAGTTATTCCAACAAATACTATCTGGACGCATCCATACGTACCGACGGTTCCTCACGCTTCGGAAAGAACAACCGCTGGGGCGTATTCGGGGCAGTGGGCTTTATGTGGAACCTGCGCAACGAGGATTTCGCAGTGCAGGCGAGGGACTGGCTCTCCAACGCCCAGATTTCATTCAGCAGCGGAACTGCCGGCAACTCTTCCATTCCGAACTATGAACATCTCGAACTGCTCGGAGGCTACGGCGACTATGTGGGGGACAGTGCAATGCGTCCGTCCCAGCCTGGCAATGAGGACCTGACCTGGGAGAATTGCTGGACCACCAACCTCGGTTTCCACGCCGGACACTGGAACAGGCTCGACGTGGACCTCGAACTCTACAGCAAATACACCACCGATATGCTGATGGCAGTACCTCTTTCCTATGCACAGTCAAACGGTTACGGCTACCGCTGGGAGAACGTGGGACGTATGGTGAATGCCGGAGTGGAATTCAACCTGTCAGCGGACATAATCCGCATCGGGGACTTCTCCTGGAATTTCAACGCCAACTTCGGCTACAATCTCAACCGCATTACCGAACTCTACAACGGAGTGACGGAATATGAGAATGCCAACACCAACACCAAACTCGTGGTGGGACATCCTCTCGGCGAATTTTATATGAACCGTTTCGCAGGAGTGAATCCTGCGAACGGAGACGCCCTATGGTATGACAAGGACGGCAATATCACAAATGAGATGAAAGACAGCGACAGGGTGCTGCTGGGCAAGACCTGCAATGCGCCGTGGCAGGGAGGTTTCGGAACGGTGTTCTCCTGGAAGGGTCTGAGCATCAGCGCACAGTTCAGCTGGGTTGCAGGGCGGTATATGGTAAACAACGACCGCTATTTCGACGAGTCCAACGGACGTTTCGCGACCTACAACCAGTCACGCCGTCTTCTGGAAAGGTGGAAGCAGCCGGGTGACGTCACGGACATCCCGCGCCACGGCGTATTCACGGAGTTCGACAGCCGTCTGCTTGAAGACGCTTCATTCCTGAGGCTGAAGAACCTGATGGTTTCCTACACCTTCCCCAAGGTCCGCATCTATGTCCAGGGACAGAACCTCTTCACAGTGACTGGCTTCAGCGGACTCGACCCGGAGGGGGTTGCCAACATCTATGCGGCGCAGTACCCTATGTCCCGCCAATTCACTTTCGGACTTGACCTGATGTTCTAAAAAGATGATGATTATGAAGCACATATATAGCCGAATACTTACACTCGGGGCCGCGTTCCTGCTGTCAGTATCCTGTCTAGAGAAAATGCCGGGAGACTATATTCCCATTGACAACGGAATGGACAGCCTGACAAATGCCGAGGAAATCGTAAACGGTATCTACAA
>JBJEJT010000281.1:0-2484 GCA_051878255.1 Candidatus Cryptobacteroides sp.
GTCAGTTCTTCGCTCAACGACTCCGTATAATTCAAGATTTCGAAGCATCCGTTGATGAGATTGGTCAGTTTGTTCTGGTCGAGGACCTGCCACAGCTGATAGGTCTCACGGAAAACTTTCTCAAATCCGTGGTCGCTTACATAGGTCTGGATCCTTGGCATAATATCCTTGAACATTACACAAACGGAGTCAGGAATCCCGGCTCCTGATTCAAACAGACTGTCTGCATAACAGAACAGGTTGTTCTGCTCTTCAAGCAGTCCGATATGTTCGCCGACCTGGTCTATGCGGATAGACAGGTTGGAGACAGCCTCCATCACCGATTTCTCAGCCTCCATTATCTTATGCCGTTGATCCCGGCACGAATTGATTCCGAAAGTGAGGGAAATGCCGACAACGGTGGCAGTCGCGCTTGCGGTGAAACTGCAGAACCATCTGTTTTCGAATAGTTTGTGGAAGAAATCTTTCATTGTGTCCAATACACGGCATTCTTAGGTGAAACACTTCGCAATTTGTCAAAACGATGCAAATATACTAAGTATCGTCAATAACCCCCAAGAAAATGACAAGATATGGTTGGTTTCCGGGATACAGCGAGGGGATCGTGGGCAAAAAGGAGCGTTGCGCACAATGACACAAGGCAAGGGGCAATCCCTTTGCACTGCTGATTCGAATCTGCACTATTGGTTAATGCTGAGAAATCACTTTCGCGAGAATGATGGAAATGTTGTCGGCGCCTCCGTTTTCGCAGGCTTTGCGCATAAGGTCCACAATGTTTCCGTCCGAGCCGATGATTTCCTCGATTTCATCGTCCGTCACCATATCGCACAAGCCGTCGGAGCAGACAAGTATCTGGTCCCCTTCGAGTAACTTGTCGTCCAGACTCTCGATTTTGAGGTGTCCTGCAGCCCCTCCGCCTACGCAGTTGAGCAGGAGTTTGCTCGCCTCGGGATCTCCGCTGATTCCGCGAGCCGTCTCGTCCGTCGTGAGCTGGCGCAACATCCCTTCACGGAACCTGTAAGTCCGGCTGTCTCCGGCATTCACGAGCCAGGTCCTGCCGTAGTGCCATATTATGCCGGTCAGAGTGCATCCCATCGGGGCAGTCTGTCCAGTCTGAACTGCCCTCTCGTTGAGTTTGCTGCTGATTCCATAGATACAGTCACGAAGGTCGTCTTCGAAATTGTCCGCACTGATTTCGTGGTTGCTGAACTTTCCGGAAAGTGTCTCCAGGGTGTATTGGCTGGCTTCCTCACCCATCTCGTGTCCGCCCATCCCGTCCGAAACGAGCAGATAGAAAAATCCGTCTGCCAAGGTGGTGACAGTGATTTCCGTATCGTCGTCCCTCAGGAAGAGTCCGCCTATGCTTACTGCATCCTCATTGTTCTCCCGTACCAGCCCTTTATGGCAGATTGCTTGAATATAGAGTTTCATTCCACTTTGAAATCTAAGGTTGCTATTCTTACCGTGTCACCTGCCTTGAGCGTGACAGGGGTGCCTGGTGTCAGTTTCATCCCGTTTACCCTGGTTCCATTCATGGATCCGGAATCGGTGATGGTCCATCCCGAAGGTCCGCCTCCAATCACTCCGTGATTGCCTGACACATAAGGACAACTGCCAAGTTCAGGCCATATTCCCCCTCGGCGTCCGAAGAATCCTGCCTGCAAAACCAGTCTCATACTGTTGCCGGCAAGAACGCCAGGTCTTTTATCCGTGGCATTCGAAACAGGGTCTGGGGTCCCTTTGTCCGCATTTGTGCCGGGAGTCTCCAAGCCAGGAGATCCCGCACCTTGGGCAAGATATTTCCGTCCCGGAACAAGGTCACTACCGCAAACCGGACATTCCGTACCCCTCTTGGGTCTCTTGCATTCCGGGCACCATCTCAATTCTTTTCCGCATTGGTCGCAGAAAATGCTGTCATCAGGAATCATATTCCTACAATCGGGACATTGGATCATATCACATCCTCCATAGTAATGATTTTGCGGTCTTCCGGCGGAACTGCCCCGCCCTCTTCTGCGAGTCTTGCGGCAAGGTTGCCTTTCACCTCGTCGAAGAGATTGCGTGCGTCACGACCGTTTCCGAAAGATCGTCCGCGATTATTGTAAAGCATTGTGAGTTTGCCTCTCACTGCATTCTCCGCCATAGGGTCGAGACTGTAGCCTCCTTTCTGTGCGTGAATCATAAATATGCGGAAAAGTTCATCTGGATTGTAGTCCTCGAACACAATACGGTTCTGTTTCGGGAAGCGGGATTCGAATCCGCTGTTCTCTGCAATGAATGCCTGCATCTCGTGGGAATATCCTGCCGCTATGCACACAAACTTGCCCCTGTCGTTCTCCAACCTGTCCACAAGAGTCTGAAGTGCCGTCTTGCCATACTGGTCCGTAGCAAGCTGATATGCCTCGTCTATGAAAAGAATACCTCCCATCGCAGAATCAATCACGTGGGTTGTAATCGCTTCAGTTTCACCTACAAACCTTCCCA
>JBJEJT010000282.1:0-10229 GCA_051878255.1 Candidatus Cryptobacteroides sp.
TTCTTTATCAGGGGCTTGCTATTTTTTACGCAATCCGCTTTGCGGAATTAAGGTTTATAACAAAAAGTGCAGTTTTTGTTAATTTTAATTAAATTTGCCTGCGAAGTCTAAAAAGTTATAATTATGGTCAAATATCAAATCGACGCAATCGACCAGAAAATCCTGTCATTCCTCATCAAGAATGCAAGGACTCCTTTCCTCGAGATAGCAAGAGAATGCGGAGTCTCTGGCGCAGCCATACACCAGAGGGTCAAGAGACTGGAAAACAACGGGATAATCACCGGTTCCAGAATACTTGTGAAGCCGCAGGCGATAGGTCTGAACATCTGTGCCTTCGTAAGCATATCCATATCCGAGGGAAACAAATATCCCGACGTGGTGGAAGCGCTCAAGAAAATATCCGAAGTGGTGGAGTGCCATTTCGTGACGGGGAAATATGCCCTGATGATAAAATTGTACTGTTTCGACCACGACCACCTTATGGAGGTGCTGGTGAACACTATCCAGAAGATTCCTTACGTCCAGTCCACGGACACGATGATTTCCCTCGACCAGCCGATTGAAAGGCAGATTTGGGTGAAGGAATATCAGAACACGAGTTTCTCTGCCCGGGCAAGGGACTGACTTCCATCCTGAACCGTTCCGGCAGCAAGGAGAGCTGAAGCCATAACCATATCCTCGGGTGTGGTAATCTTGAAATTCAGCCTTTCCCCGTCCGTATAGAAAATATCTCCGCCACACCTCTCCACCACGGATGCGTCGTCTGTGAACGTCTGGTCGAACGGCTGGCGATAGGCTTCGCGCAGCACTTCGGAATGGAAAATCTGAGGTGTCTGAGCCCCGTACAGGAGAGAACGGTCCAGAGTCTCCCGCAGCGGGACAAGATTCCCGTCTTCCATCCTGAGTTTCTTGAGCGTGTCAGTGCAAGGCAGCACCGGCACCACTGCAGAATGTTCCCCGGCAAGTTCGAACAGCCTGAGTATCTGGGCCTCGGACACGAAAGGGCGTACCCCGTCGTGGACCGCGACCACAGCCCCGTCCGGTATGGCGTCCAGGGCATTGCGCACTGAATGGAAGCGTGTGATTCCCCCGTTCACAAGATGCTGCCGCACCACCATCGCGTGCGAATAGCAGTACCGTCTCCAATATGGGATCCAGTCGGGATTTAACACGGTGACCACCTTCAGGTCCGGGCACGCCCCCGCAAACCTTTCTATGGTCCTGTGCAATATGGCTCTCCCGTCCAGTTCCACGAACTGTTTGGGCAGATCCCCGCCCATACGGACACCCTTTCCGGCAGCGACTGCAATCAAATACTTCTGTCGTTCCATAATCAAGAATAATATGCCTGCAAAGTTACCTATATTGTCGTAATTGCAAAATTTTGCTTAACTTTACGGGTTGGAATGTTTTCGGCAGACGAAACATCCGGACAACAGGAATTAACGAGAAAAACACAGATAAAAATGGCATTTTCATTCTTGACACAAGAGCTGGCAATCGACCTCGGAACCGCCAACACCGTGATTCTTCAGAACGATCAGATTGTACTGGACGAGCCGAGCATAGTGGCGATTGACATAGTGACGGGCAAGCCTATAGCCCTCGGACAAAAGGCAAAGACTATGCAGGGCAAGGAGAACCCGAAAATCAAGACGGTAAGACCTCTGAAAGACGGCGTCATAGCAGACTTCGATGCGGCTGAAATGATGATAAGGGGTTTCATCAGACAAATCAACAGCACCCGCAGGAGCCTTTTCCAGCCGAATATCAAAATGGTCGTGGGCATCCCTTCGGGCAGCACCGAGGTGGAAAAGAGGGCAGTCAGGGACTCGTCTGAACACGCCGGAGGCAAGGACCTCTACCTTATCTACGAGCCTATGGCGTCGGCTTTGGGTATAGGTCTGGACGTGCAGGCTGCAAAGGGAAATATGATTGTGGACATAGGGGGAGGTACCACGGAGATTGCGGTGATTTCCCTCGGCGGTATCGTGGTCCAGGACAGCATCAAGGTGGCAGGAGATGTGTTTACTGGTGACATACAGCAGTTTATGCGTCAGCAGCACAATATCCGCGTCGGCGAGAGTACGGCAGAGCAAATCAAGATCCGCGTGGGTTCGGTGCTTGCCAAACTCGATGAGGAACCGGAGCCTATGATAGTGAACGGTCCGAACCTTATGACAGCCCATCCGGTGGAAGCCACTGTAACCTACCAGGAAGTGGCTACCTGCCTGGACAAATCCATTGCGAGAATCGAGGCAGGAGTGCTCCACGTCCTCGAGCAGACCCCTCCTGAACTCTACTCGGACATAGTCCAGGGCGGAATCTGGCTTTCCGGTGGAGGCGCACTTCTCAGGGGACTTGCCAGGAGGCTCAGCGACAAGGTGAACATACAGTTCCACGTGGCTGAAGATCCTCTCCGCGCCGTTGCGAGAGGTACCTGTACGGCACTCAAGCACACCGATGACTTCTCATTCCTGATGCGATAGATGCAGAGACGGAGCAATCCCATAGCAGCAATTTTCACGGTGGCAGTATTCCTGTGTCTGGAGGCTGCCGCCCTCTTCATCCTGCACCGGAGCAATGAAATCCACCGCAGCTGGTTCGGCGGGATAGGGCAGGGGGTGATGAAAGTGCTGTGGGGTGGAGGAGAAACGGTCAGGGACTATTTCAGGCTCAGAAGCTGCAATGATTCCCTCGCCCTGGAGAATTTCCGTCTGATGCGGGAAAATGCAAGGCTCAATGCCGTCCTGGACCGTGCCGATGTGTCGGGAGTGGCAGGAAACACGGACTCGAGGTTCAGTTACACAGGGGCGTACATAGTCAAGATAAGCAACAACCGTCAGCACAATTACATCATCCTCGACAAAGGCTCGGCGGACGGAGTGGTTGAGGGATCCGGCATCATCACGCCCAAGGGGGTGGTGGGGATAGTGGAGGCTGTAAGCGAGAATTACAGTTACGCAATCAGCCTGCTGAACAGGGATATGAATGTCAGTGCCCGTCTGCGCAGGGACGGTCCCGTGGGCCCTCTCACCTGGAACGGACACAGCAACGCCACGCTCCGCGAAATCCCGCACCATCTGATGGACAGGCTCGGAGACACCGTTTACAGCAGCGGATTCTCCACGATCTTTCCGAAAGATGTCCCAATAGGGGTGACCGTGGACGCCAGACTCAAGGACGGTGCCACCTGGGAAATGGACGTGAAACTGTTCGAGGATTTCAGCCGGCTCAAATATGTCACCATAGTCACAAACCTCGATGCGGCTCAGCTGCAGGAACTGGAAAAGGAGGGCGCGAATGAACAGGACTGACAGACTGATATTCTTTGCCATTGTTATGGTGGTGCTTGCGCAGCTGGTGGTATGCAACTACCTCTTTTTCGGTCCTATGGTGACCCTTACCCTGTTGCCGGTGGCTGTGCTGTTCATCCCCCTGAGACAGAAGACTCCGCTTGTTATGGTGGAGGCATTCCTGATAGGGCTTTTCGTGGACTGGCTTTCGGACGGAGTGCCGGGACTGAATGCGGCTGCACTTGTCCCGGTGGCATTCGTCAGGGACTTCCTCGTGCGCCTTTTCGTGGGGGAGGACACGGTGGTGCGCAGAGACCCCGTCACGGTGGGCAAGTCCGGGTGGTTCCGTATGATTGCGATGATTTCGGTCGCAACCCTGCTTTTCCTGCTCGTCTATGTCCCTCTTGACAGTGCCGGGACCCGCAGTTTCGGTTTCAATGCAGCCCGTACCGGTCTGTCCTTTGCGGCAAGTCTGGTGGTCGGGATTGTCCTTGCCAACGTCTTCTCCAACCTCAACAAAAGGGAACAGTTATGATTCTGGACCGCAAGACAAAACTTCTCTTCGGTCTGGGAGCCGTGGCTGTCACGCTGATAGTCAGGCTTTTCGTCATCCAGATAATCGATGACAGATACAAAATCGACTCTTCCAACAACTCGATGGTCTATTCCACCATCTATCCCACCAGGGGAATCATTCACGACCGCAACGGTAACATTCTCGTGGGCAACAAGGTGGTCTATGACCTCCTGGTCACGCCCAAGGAGGTAAAGCCTTTCGACACCCTCGAGTTCTGCAGCGCCCTTTCCATAGAACCGGAGTTTGTGAAAGAGAAGATGGACGAATACAGGCGATACCGCAGCCGCATAGGCTGGCAGACTCTGACTTTCCTCAAACAGCTTCCTCCGGAGAGATATATGAAGTTCGCTGAGATAGCCTACAAGTTTCCCGGATTCAGTGGGCAGGCGCGAAGTGTGAGGGAATATCCATACAATGCCGGGGGAAACCTTCTGGGCTATGTGTCCGAAGTGGATGCAGATTTCATAAAGAAGCATCCCGACGAATACCGCAGCGGGGACTATGCTGGCAAGACCGGAATCGAGGCGGCTATGGAAAAGGAACTCAGGGGGGAAAAGGGCTACAACATCTACCTCCGCAATTCCAGCAACCGCATCGAAACCCGTTTCAGGGACGGCGAAATGGACAAGGAAGCCGTTCCGGGCAATGACATCACCACCACCATCGACGCCGAACTCCAGCACTACGGACAGATGCTTATGGCGAACAAGGTGGGGTCCCTGGTGGCAATCGAACCATCCACGGGAGAAATCCTGACTATGGTCTCCAGCCCCGGAATAGATGTGGATATGCTTGCGGACATAGGCACGCACTATTCCGAAATCTCGAAGAATCCTTACAAGCCGATGTTCAACAGGGCTGTGCAGGCTCCTTATCCTCCGGGGTCGGTCTTCAAGCTCGTGAATGCGCTCATCGGTCTGCAGGAGGGTGTGGTGCAGCCGGGCACTATGCATCCCTGCTCCAAAGGCTACCACTTCGGAAAGAACAAGCTGGGCTGTCACGTGCACAAATCCCCACTGAATCTTGAGGAATCCATAATGATGTCCTGCAATGCCTACTACTGCTATGTCCTGAGGGACATCCTCGACAATCCCAGATACGGGGGAGTGGCAGAAGGGCTGGATGTCTGGCACGACTATGTGCAGTCTTTCGGTTTCGGGCAGAAGTTGGGCAGCGACTTCCCGTCAGAGTTGGGAGGGTTCGTGCCCGATGCCGCATACTATGACAAGCGCTACCGCAAGGGCGGCTGGAAGTCCCTCACAGTCATATCCCTGTCCATAGGGCAGGGGGAGTTGGGATGCACCCCCCTGCATCTTGCCAATCTGTGTGCGACCATAGCCAACCGGGGTTACTATTACATTCCGCACATCATCAAGGATTCCGAGAACTACAAAATCGACGACAAATACAGGGAGAGGCACTACACTGCCGTGGACACCTGCCATTTCCCAAAGGTAATCAATGGAATGTACAGGGCTGTAAACAGCGGCTACGGGTCCGGAGGTACCGCGAGCGTGGCGGAAGTGAAAGGCCTCGAAATCTGCGGAAAGACGGGTACGGCACAGAATCCCCGTGGAGACGACAATTCCGTGTTCATCTGCTTCGCGCCCAGAGAGAATCCCCGGATTGCCGTGGCAGCCTATGTGGAAAACGGAGGTTTCGGAGCCGCCTGGGCTGCCCCGATCGCGTCGCTGCTTGTGGAGAAATACCTCTGTGGAGAAATATCCGAGAAGCGCAAACCTTTGGAGGACAAGATGCTGGATGCGGATTTGATGTATAAGGTGAAAAAGAATTAGAAATGGGACTGTACGACTCAAGGACCAACAGGAGAAGCCTCAGCCAGACCATAGACTGGTGGCTGATAGCCTGCTATTTCATAATCACTGTCATAGGCATAATGAACATCTATGCTTCAGTCCATTCCGTGGACGGCGGCAACGTCTTCGACCCGTCCCTGCGCAGCGGCAAGCAGATAATCTGGCTGGGTATATCCATTGTCGCGGGGGCACTCATCCTGTTTGCCATACCTCCACGCCTGTACGAGGGGCTTTCCCTGCCGATATACATATTGACAGTGCTGCTGCTGATCGCCGTCATCTTCATCGGAGGGGATATAAAGGGCTCCAGGTCGTGGTTGGTCCTCGGTCCTGTCCGTTTCCAACCTGCGGAGATTTCCAAGATTGCCACATCCCTTATGCTCGCCAAACTGATGAGCCAGACGGACTACAGAATCACTCGTCCGAGGGATTTTGTTCTCACTGCCCTCGTCATCCTCGTGCCTATGCTCACCATAGTGCTCCAGAAAGAGACCGGCTCCGCACTTGTCTATTGCGGTTTCATTTTTATGCTCTATCGGGAGGGACTTTCCGGCTGGTACATAGTCGCAGCCGGCCTTGCCATTCTGACATTCATCCTGACCCTTACCATAGGGTCGTATTTCGCGGTCCTCATCCTCATAACTCTCGCAGTCATCTACCTGGGTTTCCGCAGTGGGATGGTGAAACTCCTGATTTTCTCGGGCATCCCCCTCGGGGCTTTCTTCTATGCCCTGCCCTGGCTGATGGACTGGCTGTGTTCCCTCGCCCCTGATTCGTTCCTGACGAGCATCAGACCCATCTACATCCTGCTTGCGGTGATAGTCTGCACGATGCCTTTCATAATCCGGTCCGCATTCAGGAACAGGCATTTCTACGCCTATTACGTGGCTATGGGAATCATAGTGGGGACCATATTCTCTTTCTCCACCGACTTCATTTTCAACAACATCCTCCAGGACCACCAGCGGGGCAGAATCGAGGTGCTGCTCGGGCTCAAGGAAGACCCTTCGGGAGTGGGCTACAATGTGAACCAGTCTATGATTGCCATAGGCTCGGGAGGGGCATTCGGCAAGGGCTACCTGCAGGGCACCCAGACCACTTTCGGATTTGTGCCGGAACAGAGCACCGACTTCATTTTCTGCACCATAGGCGAGGAGTGGGGATTTTTCGGGTCGGCTGCAGTAATCCTGCTCTACGTGTTCTTCATTTGGAGAATCATCCACGATGCCGAGGAGAGCCGGGAATCGTTCACCCGTATCTACGGCTATTGTTTTGCAAGTTGCATCTTTATGCACCTTTTCATCAACATAGGTATGACCATAGGTCTGATGCCAGTCATAGGCATTCCTCTGCCTTATGTCAGCTACGGAGGCTCGGCGCTGCTTTCCTTTTCGCTGATGTTGTTCATCTTCGTTGCCTTGCGCAAGAATGAGAAAAAATACTTCTGATATGAAAGCCCGAATCATCTTCTGTCTTGCACTCCTTATGCCTTTGATCGCCCAGGCTCAGGCCACCGTCGGGGAACAGTCCTGGAAGAATGACTGGGACTATGACTTCCGGGCGATGAGGAACAATGAAGTCCCGTCCTTCAAATGTCCTTATGACGACTATATCCAATATGCACCTGCGGCGGCTTTGCTCATCACCAAGGCCTGCAAGGTGGAGGGCTGCAGTGACTGGGGCAGGATGCTCGCTGCCGACGCTTTTTCAACGGCTATTATGGCAAGTCTCGTGAGTGGGATCAAATACACTGCCTGCCGTATGCGTCCGGACAAGAGTACCCGCAATTCCTTCCCCTCGGGGCATACTGCGACGGCTTTTATGTGCGCCACTATGCTGCACAAGGAATTTGGACGGGTATCTCCGTGGATAAGCTTCGGAGGCTATGCCGTCGCGTCGTTTACCGGGGTGTCGAGGATGATGAACAACCGCCACTGGTGCACTGACGTGATTGCCGGGGCTGCAATCGGGGTGGCTTCGGTGGAGTTGGGTTATCTCATCAACGATGCCATATTCAAGGACAGGCATAGGGGAGCCAGGTGGGAGGAACCGGTGTTCAACGAAGACCCGTCACTGAAATACTGGTCCCTGGAATGTGTTTACGGACATCGCTGGGGAATTGGGGAGAATGCGCTTTCGGGAGCCTCGATGCTCGTCCAGGCGGACCTGCCCTTTCATCCGAGGTTCGGAGTACGCGCCCGCCTCGGCATAAATACGCTCAGGGCTGAGGGCAGCGAAGACAGCGGCAATTTCTACGACGGAATGGCTGGTCTGAGTTTCAACTATCCATTCGCGAAAGTACTCTGCGTCGAAGCAGACGCCTTGCTTGGAGGGGGAGGCGACAGAAGCCGCTGCCCTGAGGAAATAAAGGCCGTGGTGGGGAGAGCTTTCGGGGAGTTGAATTGCGGTGCAGCCCTCGGCGTCCGTCTCGGATGCAATTTCAAACTGAAACTCCTTGCCGAATACAATCTCATCTTCCCTGCCAATGCCCAGTCCATACTCCTGGGGCTCGGCACGGCGTTCTTCTGGTAGTCAGACAGCCCCGAGGGTGGCTATGCTGATTCTCAGCGCGGGACCGGCAGCCTTGCGCAGAGGACGGAAGCAATTGGAGAGAGTGGCGCCTGTCGTAAATACGTCATCGACGAGCAGGACGTGTCTGAGGCTTTCCAGATTCGCTTTCGGATTTACCTCAAATGCTCCGGAGACGTTGGACATCTTTTCCGGCACCTCCAGGCTGGTCTGGCTATGGGTGCGGCGAGTCCTTCTCAGCAAATCCGGCAGCACAGGGACATCCAGTTCCCGGGAAATCTCGGATGCGATGATTTCTGCCTGGTTGTAACCTCTTGTGAGTCTCCGTGTCCAGTGCAGGGGAACCGGTACGACGGCATCCGGAGAAGGGAGGTTCCTGACGTGGGCAAAGGTTTCCTTGAGACGGCTGGCAAGCATCCTGGAGAAGAATCTGCCTGCCGGAATGTCGTGACGGTATTTCAGGCTGTGGGTGACGTGCCGGTATCCTGTCCCTTTTTCAAAATCGAAGAGGGCTGTTGCGAGGGCATAGTATTCCGGACCATCGTTTTCCTTGGCTATCAGAGCATTGAACTTGTCTGCCATAGGATTTTCCATTCTTGTCCAATGGTAGGTGAGGGGCATCCCCACAAGGCAGTCTATGCAGATGTGCTTTTCCTTGCGCCCAAGTTCCCGACCGCAAACCACGCACTGACGCGGCAACAACAAATCGGCGATTGAAGCCAAAGGTTCAGCCACTGACATAAGTCTGGATTTGAGGTCCATTGGGAAATCAGCAGTGCATTGCACCGCAGACGTTCAGGACCTGACCGCTGACATAAGATGAGAGGTCGCTGGCGAGAAATAGGGCTGCATTTGCAACTTCTTCGACTGTGCCCGGACGACGCAAAGGTATGGTCTTGAGCCATTCCTCGCGCATATCCTCGGGGATTGCGGAAGTCATATCCGATACAATGAAGCCTGGAGCAAGGCAGTTCGCCCTGATGCCCCTCGGTCCCATCTCCTTGGCTACGGACTTGGAGAGGGCTATGATGCCCGCCTTGGATGCAGCGTAGTTGGCCTGACCAGCATTCCCGGATTCTCCCACCACGGACGAGAGGCTGACAATGCTGCCGCTGCGCTGGCGCATCATAACCGGGATGACTGCGTGAGTGTAGTTGAATGCGGATTTGAGATTGACATTGATGACTTTGTCCCACTGCTCTTCGCTCATACGGAGCAGCAGTGTGTCCGCAGTTATTCCGGCATTGTTTACCAGGATGTCTATGCGCCCGAACTCTTTCTTGACTTCAGCCACGGTCTCTTCCGCGGACTTGAAGTCGGAGGCATCGGCGACATACATCTTGACCTTGGTGCCGAATGTGGAAATTTCTGCAAGTGCAGATTCTTCAGTTTCAGATATTTTCCTCACGGTAAAGGCTACGTCAGCCCCCTCGGAAGCAAATTTCACAGCAATGGCTCGGCCGATTCCACGTGCCGCGCCAGTAATCAAAGCCGTCTTAGCAGACAAAAGTCCCATAATTTTCCAATCTCCTAAATTTGTGCTCCGGACGGGAATCGAACCCGTACGGACATTTCTGCCCACAGGATTTTCTTACTACTCTTGCTTTTACGCAAGCCGGCTTCATCCGCAATGCTAAGCCGTTGTAGTCTGGACTATTTCATAACCTTGCACATTAAAGTGTTTAGGTTCTCCCTATATAGTCTCTGCGCCATTTATCAGCCGAAGCTGAATTTAGTAAGTCATCGCCAAAGCATATATTTCTATATGCGAGGTTTCTGTTTCTTAGGGGAGTTCTACTTACAAAGTTTCCCTTGTAGCACTCTTGTTGTTCTTGCCTCTATGACTATCCGTCAAAGCCTGACAATTTGGGCATAGTATGGAAAGATTCTCTATTCTGTCGTCTTTGTTGTCACCATTGATATGATGGACCTCCAAAGGTATATCGAATCCTTGCCACGTAGTTCTTCCGCAACGCTCACATCTTCCTGAAAAAGCCTCAACTTCAACTT
>JBJEJT010000283.1:0-2477 GCA_051878255.1 Candidatus Cryptobacteroides sp.
TTCCACCCCGTTCTGCTCGCTGCCCCTCGGCGCCCTCGACGCCGCAGAAATCGAAAACTCCAGTTCCGGGTGCAACTTCAGTATATGGTTCACCACCGTGCTTTTGCCCGAACCGGAGGGGGCTGAGAAAATGACTACTTTTCTGTTGTCCTGTATCATTGTTTTGTATGGTTTTTGTCGTCTGTGTTTTAAGTTTTCGCAAAATTAGTTATTTTTGCGTGATTTTTTGTGCAGCAGGTGTTGCAACTTGTCTTTTCTGCAGATTTTTCATTTGCAGACTTGTCTTGCGGCGCAGTTGCAGGAAATGGGATGACAGAAATTGTTTAAGTAAATTCAATATCATTATGACGGTATCTTACAAACAAATTGGTCTTGTGAACACCAGGGAGATGTTCGCCAAGGCTATCAAGGGTGGCTATGCTATTCCTGCGTTCAACTTCAACAATATGGAGCAGCTTCAGGCAATCATCCAGGCTGCGGCAGAGACCAAGTCCCCTGTGATCCTCCAGGTTTCAAAGGGCGCCCGCAACTATGCTAACCAGACCCTTCTCCGCTATATGGCAGAGGGTGCCGTGGAGTATGCGAAGGAACTCGGCTGGGAGAAACCTCAGATTGTACTTCATCTCGACCACGGCGACAGTTTCGAGACTTGCAAGAGTTGCGTCGATATGGGCTTCTCTTCTGTGATGATCGACGGTTCTTCACTTCCTTACGAGGAAAACATCGCCCTCACCAGAAAGGTTGTCGAGTATGCACATCAGTTCGACGTGACCGTCGAGGCTGAACTTGGAGTGCTCGCAGGCGTGGAGGATGAGGTTGCAGCGGAAGAATCCCACTACACCAAGCCGGAGGAAGTGATCGACTTCGCCACCCGCACAGGCTGCGACTCTCTCGCAATCTCCATCGGAACTTCACACGGTGCCTACAAGTTCAAACCTGAGCAGTGCACAAGGGACCCTAAGACGGGTCTTCTCGTTCCGCCGCCGCTCGCATTCGACGTGCTCCACGAGATCGAGGCAAAACTTCCGGGCTTCCCTATCGTTCTCCACGGTTCATCTTCAGTACCGCAGGAGTATGTGAAAATCATCGACCAGTACGGTGGAAAACTTCCTGATGCAGTGGGTATTCCTGAGGAGCAGCTTCGCGAGGCTTCAAAGAGCGCTGTCTGCAAAATCAACATCGACTCCGACTCCCGTCTTGCAATGACGGCTGCCATCCGTCAGGTGTTCGCCGAGAAACCGGGCGAGTTCGACCCACGCAAGTACCTCGGACCTGCAAGGGATGAGATGAAGAAACTCTACAAACATAAGATCGTGGAGGTTCTCGGATCCGACGGAAAGGCTGAGTAATCCTCAAAAAATAACTTGTATCATCTTTGAAAATCTTTCCGGTTCATATTTCCTCCCTCATCAGTCACATAGCTACGGCTATGCTCCTTCTTCGGGTGAAAATCTGACCTCGGAAATCCAATTCAAATCTGACGCAACTTATTTTTTTCGTATTACTGAATAGTCAGGCTTCCGGATAGTTTGAGACCGGATTCGGGTCCGACAGGATGCCGGTCCGGTTTCGTTTTTATGCTGAAAGTGGATGGGTACCGAAATTTTTGAAATAGTGACCCTCGTGACGGGGCTGGTCTTCCTGGTCCTCGAGATACGTCAGAGCAACTGGATGTGGCTGATGCAGTTCCTGTCTTCGGCGGCTGCGATCGTGTCGTTTGTGGCAGGGGGGCTGTATGCTTCGGCAGGGCTGAATGTCTATTATGTGGTGATGGCTGCGGTGGGGCTTTATCAGTGGAGGAAAGATGCCGTGGCTATGGGTTCCGCATCCGGCAGCGCCACTGACTCAGCCGGGAAGCCTGGAAATGGGGAATTGCACCTGCGCCGTCCCGGATTGCAGGTCTGGCTGGTGTCGGCGGCAGTGATGGTTGCAGGAACTGCGATACTGTTTTTCATACTGAGGCTTCTGGGCGACCCGAAGTCGGTTACAGATGCCGGCGTGACCGTGCTCAGCGGAATCGCCACCTGGTGGCTTGCCAAGTCCTATCCGGAGCAGTGGCTGCTGTGGGTGGTGGCTGATGCGGTATCCGCCTGGATGTGCTGGTCGCAGGGAATGGCACCTTTGGCTGTCTTGTACGCAGTTTATGCGGTTTCAGCCATTTACGGGTATATCCACTGGATGCGCAAGGGCAGGTATATAGATACACATTGAAGGGAATATGAACACAAGGGAACAGAAACTGGAGGCTTTCGGCAGGCTTCTGGACATACTCGATGAACTCAGGGTGAAATGCCCCTGGGACCGTAAGCAGACCAACGAGAGTCTGCGACCTCAGACTATTGAGGAAACCTATGAACTGAGTGATGCCATACTCAAGGACGACCATCACGAAATCTGCAAGGAGTTGGGGGACCTGCTCCTAGGTTGAGGATCTCCACCTCAGCGTCTGCCTTGATGTCGCCGGCGGTGACAAGTCC
>JBJEJT010000284.1:0-10143 GCA_051878255.1 Candidatus Cryptobacteroides sp.
TTAACTCTTCATAAGGCATCTTACCTTAGTCCGCGGGCACGAAGCAAAGCCTCAGAGTCAGGCGAAGCCCCGCGGAAACGCTCATAAAGCACCATAGGCTCCTCAGAACCGCCAGCCTCAAGGATGTTATGCTTGAAAGCCGCTGCTGTCTCAGGGTCGAAGATGCCCTTTTCCTTGAAGAGTTCAAAAGCATCCTTGTCAAGGACTTCCGCCCAGAGATAGCTGTAGTAGCCTGCGCTGTAGCCGCTGTTGAAGATATGGTTGAAGTAGCTTGTGCGGTAGCGGGGGATGATTTCGCCAATCAAGCCCATATCGGCACAGACTTTCTGCTCGAATTTCACGATGTCAATCAGGCGGAGGGTCTCGTCTTCAGGACATACGGTGTCGGAAGCATAGAGACTGCCGGCTTTCACCCACACGGACTCAAGCTCGTGCCATTTCATATCGAGTATGGAAGCGGCAGCAAGTTCGGTGGTCATAAAGCCCTGGTTGAAATTGCCCGCTGCCACGATTTTGTCCACAAGCTCCGACGGAATCACTTCGCCGGTCTGATAATGGAAAGCGTAAGTGGCGAGCACCTGGGGCTGGAACGCCCAGTTCTCGTTGATCTGGGATGGGAGTTCCACAAAGTCACGAGCCACAGATGTGCCGCTGACACTCCTGTAATTGCATTTTGTCAGCAATCCGTGGAGGGCGTGACCGAATTCGTGGAACATTGTGCCAACCTCGTCTATAGTCAGGAGTGACGGATTTTCCGCAGTCGGTTTTGTGAAGTTGCCCACGTTCACAATTATAGGACGAACCTGGGTGCCGTCAGAATCCACATACTGGTCGCGCACATTGTTCATCCAGGCTCCGCCCCTCTTGGTGCTGCGTGGATAGTAGTCGGTCGTGAGAATCCCGAGAAGCGAACCGTCTGCGGCATCCGACACCCTGAATACCTCCACGTCGGGATGGTAAACCGGAGCGTCCCCGACCGGCTCTATCTCAAGCCCGTAGAGTTTCGATGCCGTTGCAAACACGCCTGCACGCACATTCTCCATCTTGAAATAAGGACGGGTCTGCTCTTCGTCGAGGTCGAACTTTTCCTTGCGCACTTTCTCGGTGTAATAAGCCCAGTCCCAAGGCTGGATGGTGCTCCCGACAGGCAGCAGACCTGCGGCGACATCCTTGTCCATAGCTTTCTGGAGGTCCTTCAGTTCAGCCTTTGCCTTGGCAACGGCAGGCTTGATGATGGTCTGGAGGAAGTCATCCACAGTCTTTGAATCCCGTGCCATCTTGTCGGAGAGTATGCAGTTGGCAGGGGTGTCATAGCCCAACAGACGTGCTTTCTGCTGGCGGAGTTCGAGTATGCGCAGAAGTGTTTCCCTCGTGTCATTGTCTCCACCGTTGGCTCCCCTGGACGAGTAGGCATTGAACATTCTTTCCCTGAGGGCCCTGTCTGCACAGCTGCCCATAGTCGGGGCATATTCGGAGACACTGATTCCGAATTCGTCTGCAAAGGCATTGTTCTCGGCGAGAAGTTTCGTCCCGAAAGACTGTTCGAGAGTGGCAAGTTCGGAGTTGATTTTGCGCATCCTGTCCTGACCGAGTGAATCCAGCGCCACTCCGTTCTGCACGAATGCTCTCCAAGTCTTTTCAAGGAGCATCATCTGCTCGCGGCTGAGGCTGTTCCCCTCGCCCTGCTCGGCAGCGACCGAGGCATCAGCATAGACTTTCTGCACCCTTTCGAACAGTCCGGCATTGAGGAAGATATTGCTGGAATGGTCCGAAATCAAGGGAATGACTTCCTCGACTATGCCGAGAAGCTCAGGTGTGCCGTCTGTTTCCGCAAGATTGAAGAGCACCCCTTCCACACGGGAAAGCAATGCGCCTGAACGGTCGAGGGCGGCTATGGTGTTCTCGAAATCAGGGGTATCGGCACAGGAGACTATTGCATCTATTTCTTCATTCTGCTGTTCTATGCCTTTGAGGATGGCAGGCATATAGTCCGAATTCCGGATTTGTCCGAAAGGTGGAATACCATAGGGAGTGTCCCATTCAGAGAAGAAAGGGTTCTGGTGACAGCCAGTCAGAAGTACGGCAGCAGCCATAGTCATCAAAATTTTCTTTTTCATATTTTAATCTCAATTTCCATAACAAGACCATTGCCGGTCTGACAGGCAATCTGTGAGACGCCGGTCAAGCCGGAGACGCTACGGACAGTACTATTCCACCCTGAAATTGTAAACGCTGCCATATTCCCGAAGAATTGCAAGACTGAGTTTGCGCTGGCTGCAGTTGTAGAGGGAGGACCACTGGGTCTGGGAGGTGAAATCTTCTGTCGGCGGCTGGGAGACATAGTTGAGCAGTTGCATTGCGTCATCCTTGCTCAACTGGTAGCCAGCGTGGTACAATGTATTCGCCAAAATGTTGTAGCGGTTAAGACCGTGAGTTGATTTGTCCTTGCCCTCCGGTCTTTCAGCCATCGAGTCAGACACATAGAAATTGGTCAGGTAACGATTCTCGTCCCCTCCCTGCATCACCTCCATAAAAATAGGGGTTTCCGATGAGGCGTCTTTTCTGAAAACATATTCAATGATGGCAAAATCCCCGGTTGCATCAGCCATATAATAATGATAATTGACACATCCTGTGCCTATCGGATCTTTCTTACCATCCTCGGGAATGGATTCTATTCCGGCAAGGCTCATATCCAGATTGTATTGCTTGAGCATTTCAATAGCCTCCCTGACAGTGGACACCTTGTCAAGCAGCATCCTCATCGCCACCGTGGTACCTATTGTGTGTTTGCTCGGATCCATCTGAACGGTAGGAACTTCCCTCAGCGCAAGCACACCGATGGCAAATCCGTCCTCGTTGATTCCGTCCAGAATCGCATAAGGCAATCCCATAAGCATAGACATATCCTGATCCGGGTCCTCATAAAAGCCCTGTCCGAAACCGAGATTGGCGCCATCCACCATAGCGATGGATTTCTTGCCGTCCTCAGGTGCAGTGCGCACGAGAATGGCAGCAATAGGCTTGTAACCCTTTGCATCGGCGTGGCGGAAGTCGTAATTCCTGCCCATAAGGAAATCAATCCCTCCTGCCTCCGGCACGGCAAAGGCACTGCATCCGGCACCGAAGCTCACATTCGCCGGTTTCGGATCCTGCCTGTCAAAAAGGAGTTTCGGTATCTCTGTGAAAAGCCCTGCCTGACCTTCCGCATCCTTTGCAATTAGCTCGTCGAGTTTGTAATCCACGGTATAGTCCACTTCATACAGACGCCCCAGCCCATCCAGATTCTTCACTGAATTTATCATAGCCAACTTGGCTTCGTCCTCGATATACGCAGCCTTCCTGGATTTCGACTGGACATTGTTCTCCTTGGTACAGGAGACCAAAATAACAGAACACGCCAAAAGCGGCAATGCAAAGAGTTTCGCGAGATTTTTCATATCGATATGTTTTTTCAGCCGCAAATTTAACATTTTTCGGATATTATTAACATTCTCCCGAAAAAAATCTACGCTGACGCTTTGTAAAAATTCATTTGTCCGAATACGACAGTTTTTATTAACTTTGCAAATTACGGGTTGAAACGTCAAACCCGTCGTGGAACAAAACGATATGGAACAATACATAGTATCCGCCCGCAAATACAGACCGGACAATTTCGGAACGCTCATAGGACAGGACAACATTGCCAGGACCCTCAAGAACTCCATCCTGAGGGGGCAGTTGGCGCACGCATACCTGTTTTGCGGTCCCAGGGGCGTGGGCAAGACAACCACTGCCCGGATTTTCGCAAAAATGATAAACTGCTCCAATCCGTCAGCGGATATGGAACCCTGCGGGGAGTGTGAATCCTGCCGTTCTTTCGCCGAGGGCCGTTCTTTCTGCATACACGAACTGGATGCGGCGTCCAACAACGGCGTGGATGACATCAAGGCCCTGATGGACCAGGTCAGAGTGCCACCCCAGGTGGGCAGGTACAGCGTCTATATCATCGACGAGGTGCATATGCTCTCCCAGCAGGCATTCAACGCTTTCCTGAAAACCCTCGAGGAACCCCCTGCACACGCCATCTTCATCCTCGCCACGACCGAAAAGCATAAGATCCTGCCGACCATCCTCTCGCGCTGCCAGACCTACGACTTCAACAGGATTTCAGTGGACGACATCGTAAGGAACCTGCGTATGGTAGCCGGAAAGGAAGGCATAAATATAGACGACGAATCCCTCCACGTGATAGCCCACAAGGCTGACGGGGCGATGAGGGACGCCCTCACGATTTTCGACCAGACAGTAGCATTCTGCGGCACGGACGTGAAGTATGCCGATGTGATCCGCAACCTCAACGTGCTGGACTATGAATACAGTTTCTCCCTCGTGGAGCATTTCCTGACGGGCGACTATGCTTTCTGTCTCAGGACTTTCGACGAGATTCTGTCCAAAGGTTTCAACGCCCTGCATTTCGTGGGGGCGTTGAGTTCACACCTGAGAGACCTCGCAGTGAGCAAGGCAGGCGGGCTGGATTCACTTCTGGAACTGCCTGCGTCACTCAAGACGAGATATGCGGAACAGGCAGCCAAGTGTTCCCCGTCATTCATCTATGAGGCATTGGGCATCACCACGGCCTGCGAGGCGGCATACAAGTCCGCCGTGAATCCGAGACTGCACATCGAGTTCTCGCTTATGAGGCTGTGCTATCTCGTGAACAAGCCTGAGGGCGGACAGACGGCAGCGGCTCCATCCCCGGCGGTTTCCAAACCCGTCGTGACGGACAAGCCTGCGGCAGATGCAGCTGCAAGACCGTCCGAGCCTGAAAAACCCGTGGCAATGGAGAAAGAGCCAGGTCCTGCAGCCCCTGCCCAGGTGCAGGAAGACTCCGGATCCGCAGGGACCCCGAAGCCGAGAGAAAGGAAAGGCAACCGGGGCGGCATATCTATGACAGGGCTGCTGGAAACGGAAAGGCAGGCACAGGCTCCGACTGCCGGAACCCCTGCGTCCAACATTCCGGACGAAGACAGGATCAGGGAGGTCTGGCAGAAACTCGCGGAAATCTACATCTCCAAGCCGAGGCTCTACAATATGCTCGCCAACTCCGCCCTTGAATTCGGAGAATCCGAAGGCAGGAGGATTGTCCGTTTCGAAGTGGTCAATGACGCACAGAAAGAATGGGTGGAAAGCAAACTTCTCCACGACCTGGAAGGGAATCTCCGGAAAATATCCGGCTATGACGCCATCCTTATGGAAGTGAAAGTCGCGCCCGGCGAAGTGAAAAAGGACGCGGCATATATGCCCTCCGACAAAGCCAAGGTGCTGATGGAAAACAATGAGGAAGTTAAGAAACTCGTCAAGGATTTCTCCCTTGACATAAAATAGTTCAGGAAAATGAAGCTCCGTTGCGAGAATCTTGTAAAGAAATACGGTGTCCGTACAGTCGTGAAAGGCGTGTCGATGGAAGTTGAACAGGGCGAAATCGTGGGTTTCCTCGGTCCCAACGGTGCGGGCAAGACCACGAGTTTCTATATGATTACCGGACTGGTGGTGCCCAACGAGGGACGCATCTTTCTCGACGATGAGGAAATCACCGGTCTGCCTATGTACAAAAGGGCGCAGAAAGGTGTGGGCTATCTGGCACAGGAAGCGTCCGTATTCAGGAAAATGAGCGTGGAGGACAACATTATGTCCGTGATGGAAATGTCCAGACAGTTTACCAGGGATGAGCGCAAGGAAAGGCTTGAGAGCCTGTTGGACGAGTTCAACCTGCACAAGGTCCGCAAAAGCTACGGCAACCAGCTCTCCGGAGGCGAGAGGCGCCGATGCGAGATCGCCCGCGCACTTGCCATAGACCCCAAGTTCATCCTGCTCGATGAACCATTCGCCGGGGTGGACCCGATTGCCGTGGAGGACATCCAGTACATCATAGCCAAACTGAAATACAAGAACATCGGAGTAATCATCACCGACCACAACGTGGGCGAAACCCTCGCCATCATAGACCGCGCCTACCTCCTTTACGAAGGCACCATACTCCAGGCAGGCACCCCTGAAGCCCTCGCTGCCGATGATGAGGTGCGGACCAAATATCTCGGCTCCAACTTCGTCCTCAAACGTTCCGACGCATTCACACGCGCCGAGAAAGAACTGAATATCAGATAGCCCCTGCGCTTCAGAGTTTTTCGTGGCACTTCGGCAGGGTGACAGTGAAGCAGGCACCGCCCAGGGCGAAAGAACGGCTGTATTCGATGGTACCGTTGCAGGACTCCACTATGCTCCGGCAGATTGAAAGTCCCAGACCGGTTCCGCTGCTCTTGGTGGTGAAGTTCGGCACGAACAGTTTGTCAAGATGTTCGGGAGCCACGCCAGTACCGTTGTCATCAACCACTATGTCGTAGCAGTCATCCCTCGTACTGCTGTTGCGCAATGCAATCATAATTTTGCCCTCCGCAGCTTCCCCTGAAGCATCGTCTTCTTCCCTGCGGCGCATCTCAATGGCTTGGATAGCATTGGTAATCAGATTGATGAACACCCTCATAAGCTGGGACTGCGGAGCCATCACCATAGCATTCGGCATACCCACATAGGCTATCTTGATGTGTTCGCGGTTGTCGAACATAAATGCCTGCTCCGACAGCATAGTGTCCACGTCCACCACGGTGGCCTGTTCCCCATAGAGTTTTGCAATGGCTGAGAATCCGCTTGCCGTCTCCGCAAGGGTGTCTATATGGTCCAGGATCACTTTTGCAGTCTCGTCGAACTTCTCGTCCCAATCCGGAGCGCCGTTTGCCCGCAGACGCATAAGTTTCTGTATCTTCAGTTTGATCGGAGTCAGCGAGTTCTTGATCTCGTGCGCCACCTGCCTTGCCATTTCGCTCCAGGCGCTGTCCCTCTCCGCCTTTGCCAACTGACGCGAACTTGCCTCCAACTCCCGCACCATCTTGTTGTATGCCTCGACCAGGGAACTTACCTCATCGCTCCCCTGATAGTCAATCTCCTCCAGATTATGGATATCCATCGAGTCCATAGTACGGCTCAACTTCATCAGTTTCCGGAACAGATTCTCAGTCACAGTGGAACTCATCCAGATGGACAGAAGCAGAAGCAGGAGGAAGAGACAGACAGTCAGGAAAGTGTGCATAATCGCCTCCCGGCTCAGGTTGTAGTCCGTGTTGGTGTAAGGGCAGTCCGCTATCGCCACCATCTTGCCGTCCGCATTGAAAATCGGGGCGTAAAGGGCGTAATAGCTGTTGCGGGCGAGTTCCTCCTTGTTGATGAAGTATCTCTGGCTCAGGACCTTGATGTTGTAATATGCCTCCTGGTTCAGACGGCTTCCGAAAGTCATCCGTTCAAAAAGTTCCGGGGCAGTGCTGCTGAACACCTTGCCTGACGGAGAGTAGAGGGTAATGTCCGTCTTCACTATCCTCGCAGTCTCGGAAATGGTCTCGTAATACTCCTGAGTCTGGAGGTCCAGATAGGACTCCGCATCCTGGCACTTCTTCTCAAGCAGGGATTGAACCGTGTTTATCTTATTGGACATCAATCTATTGAGATTGGATTCATTTCGCCCGGACACAAACGCTATGCTGACAAAGGCAATGGTTGCGAGGGTC
Source organism: Candidatus Cryptobacteroides sp. (assembly GCA_051878255.1). Lineage (GTDB taxonomy): Bacteria > Bacteroidota > Bacteroidia > Bacteroidales > UBA932 > Cryptobacteroides. The sequence continues at coordinate 7,602 of JBJEJT010000284.1, forward strand.
ACGAAAAGGGATGAGAGAAGCAGGAGATTTATACGGGTCCTGAGGCTGTTGCGGCTGTTCCTGTGGAAAGTGATCCTTCTGCGGGAAAGGAAGATTATGCAGAAGGACAGGAGGAACATAAAGGAGAATGCGGAAAATATGGAAGTGGACTTGCGGGTAGGTCTGGAAATGACCACCATCTCGTGTTCGTCTATCTGTGAACAGAAATGGTCATAGCCCCGCATCCTGAAGAAACAGTGCCCGCTTTGGTCAAAGGACAGATCCTCAGTGTTGTTGGACACTGTGGGATAAGGGAATGTGCCCCTGTACAGTTTTATCTTGTTGTCCGAATACTTGGCATAGGAATAGAAAGCCGGGATGCCGGCGGATGTCAGACCAGCGTTGCGGGGCAGTATGCTTTTGTAGCCATACAGATCCGTCTCCCTGTTGTTTGCCACCCTCAGCAACACCTTTACGAGTTTCGATTCCGGGGTCCAGTAGAGGAAAAGCCCGTAATAGCCCCCACGGCTGTCCGGACTGTCGTTGTAGAAGAAATGCGAGGTCTCGGTAATCCTCACGGACACGTCGAGCACATCCTTGAGAAGCCGTTCTCCGGACACATCTCCCGGACGAAGCACCTTGACCGAAATATCGTGGTTCTGGGATATGCGGTAGAAATAGGTCTCGGCTATCCTGTTGCGCACCGGTCTGTCGCTGTTGTCCATAACCACGAGGGTGGATATGACGGGATCGGAAGCAATGGCTTCCTCGACGCTGAGCATCTGGATTTCCATTGACAGGTCCCGTTCTATGGACAGGCGGTCCGTCCAGGACCACACCTGGCGTTCCTCTTTCTGGAATCCGTACCAGGTGTTTGCTATGGATATGTAACCCGCGGTCACCAAGGCGAAGACCAGGGGCCATATATTCGACCTGAGCCTCAGCCTGCGTCCGGTGAACTCCTTGATTACCACTTTCAAATTGAAAATCTGAAAGAGAGTTATCATTATCAGACCGATGTAGGAGAATATCATCAGCAGGGAAAAGAACAAATCCCCACTCCAGCGGAACACATCGAGGTCCAGGGAGGAATTCAGGAGGAAAGAACGGTAGGTGAAGAAGATATAGCAGGACGAGCCGGCAATGAGTCCAGCCACCGCAAGACCGTAGAGGGCAATCAGAAGCCTGCGTTTCCTCCTTTCGGGGACATAGAGAAGCCTCATACTCTTGCGCCTGTTGTGGTAAACAGCCCACAACACGAAGAACAGCAGGCAGTTGAACAACAGCAACATCCCCAAAGACGACAGGACGGGACCGTCGGCATAGACCAAAGGCGAGAACATCAGGCTGCCCATATCGTTTTTTGCCGGGGACACGGAACTGCGGACCACCTTGAACACCGGGCGGTCTTCCACCATAACAGCGGAGCCGTTGTCTTCCGTCAATGGGACCACGTCGTAGTTTGGCGAGAGACCGAGTTTTGGATTTATGCCGTTCTTGCCCCTGAGGTATCTCTCTATTATGGAATTCTTGATTTCCACCCCGGACACCACGGTCACACCTCCCTTGCCTTTCACCGACCTCACGAGATACCATTTGGGTCCCATATTCATATAGGTCAGTTCCCCCGTAGCCATTGCGAGAGGGGGGAAGAGCAGACTCGGAGTGTTGGTAATCCTGGCGAATACGAGTTTGGAGGAAATGTCGTCGTTGGCTTGTGTGAACTGGTTGCACCAGGACTGAAGAGTGTCGTCCACGTATTTGTAGATGACTATGTCTTCGGGGAGATCGTCAAAATGGATGAAAGAGGATGTGGAGGACTCCAGCACCGTCCGGACATAACCGTCCATCTTCTTCACTCTCCGGGAGACTCCTGCCGAAACCTTTATGGCAGCGGTGTCCGGACCATAGGGAATCAGCTTTATGGCGAGGATTATTCCAGTGACAATTAGCACCCCCAGCGTGAATATCACGCCGAATGTCCTGTCGCTTAGAAATTTTCTTTTCATAGTTGCAAAGTTAGCAAAGCAAATTGATTAGTTTACATTACAGGGGCAAAAACTGGCGTAATATTTGCATACAAGGCGCTGCGTTTTAGCATTTTCCGATGAACACAAGGATATTGTCTCATACTGCGGTCGTGGTTGCGGCGCTGATGGCTTTTTCTTTCCATCCTGCCGCGGCACAGCGTTTCGTACCCGTCGGAAATTTCAAGGCTGAGGGACCAGACGAACTCTCTTCCATTTCCAGATACCTCGGCAGAGGGGAGGTGGACAAACTCGCTGCCTGGTTCTCAAACAGCATAGAGATAGTGATTCTCGGAGAATCCAACACCTGTTCACGTTCCCAGGCAAAGCAGATTCTCAAATCCTTTTACAACACTTACACTCCCAGGGCATTCAAGATCACGCACAAGGCGGCACAGGGCAATGTGAAATATGCGGTGGGGAACCTCAGTGCCGGGGGGTCGGTCTTTACGGTCACCATCTTCCTGTGCCTCAAGGATGACTGTTTCGACATCCATCAACTTAAATTCGAGAAGAATTAGATCCCCGGTCGGGGC
>JBJEJT010000285.1:0-10130 GCA_051878255.1 Candidatus Cryptobacteroides sp.
GTCTTGTAATCAACGCCGGAGGCGAGGCAGATGGTCTTTGCCACTTTTGGGTTTTCGCTCTCCCTCCTTCTCAATATGTCCTTTTCCATCGCCTCAGCCGACCTGCCGTCATCAAGTATCTCCGCCAGCCCCACCGTGAAAGCCTTGAGTTCTCTTTTCCATTTTTCCTCGTTCACCACCCCCAGGGGCTTGTCGCTGTCTTTCGCCTTATCGGTCTGTTCCCTGAATGCGCTCTGTTGGATTTTGCAGTCTATTCCCACGTCGTATTTCGGGATGCTCGTGGCGATAAGCCTGCCATTGCAGTCCAGGATGTCGCCCCTCTGCGGGTCGAGTTTCACGTATGAGGACTGCACCTTGAATTCTCTCATCTTCAATGCCCTCGGGTCAGGTTCCCAGAAATACTTTATCTGGATGATCCTCGCCGTCAGCACTATCGAGGCAAGGGTAAAGATAATCGTCAGCATCAGCAGTGTCCTGGATGCCGTGTTGTATTTCTTTTCTTCTCCCTTTGCCATCTATTCTTTCAGTTCTTTTGCCGGTTCCGACGGCGCTTCAAGCCTGGAACCCATTTTTTCCAATGTCTCTTCCACCATTGTCATCCTCCACAGCGAAATCATCTCGTTGTTCTTGATGGAGTAGGTGATCTTCACGTCCTCAAGCTCTTTCCTCTTCAGGCTTCTCTCTATGAGGCTGTTGTCCGCAAGGTAGCTCAGTATGATGCTCAGGGTACAGAAAGCAAATGCCACCACGATATGGGGCAGATAGCGGTGTACCCCCAACTTTATCAGTATGTCGCCCCGTCCTATCGAAAGCAGGGCGTCGGCAATCCAGCGCAGCAGTTTCTTCATCGGCTTTCCCTCCCCGCCTTTTCGGCTATCCTGAGTTTGGCGCTCCTCGCCCTGGTGTTCCGTGAAATTTCCTCTTCCGTGGGCAGTATCGGTTTGCGGTTCACTGCCACGAGAGGGGTTTCGCTCCTGCCGTAGATGTCCTTGCGGACTTCCCCAGCGACGTTGCCGGACTTGATGAAATTCTTCACCATACGGTCTTCGAGGGAGTGGTAGGTTATGACTGCGAGTCTTCCGCCAGGTTTGAGGGAGGCGGCAGCCCCATCGAGGAATTTCTCAAGCGAGCGCATCTCCTGGTTCACTTCTATCCTCAGCGCCTGATATACTCTCGCAAGTTCCTTGTGCTCGGCAAATTTCGGGAGACAGGGCGCTATGGCTGAGTTGAGCCTTGCAGTTGTGTCGATGGGGGCGTTCCTGCGAGCCTTGCATATCAGCGAAGCCATCTTGCGGCTCTGCGCCACTTCCCCATAGACCCGGAGCAACTTTTCAATCTCTGCCTCTTCGAGCGTGTTCACGAGTTCTGCAGCGGTCACGGCAGCCCCGGTGTTCATCCTCATATCCAGCGGCGCGTCGTAGCGGAAAGAAAAACCGCGCTCTGCTGTATCAAATTGATGTGAGGAAACCCCGAGGTCTGCCATAATACCGTCAATCCCGTTTTCGTAGCCCTCCAGAAGCAGGAAATTATGTATGAACCTGAAATTGTTGCGTATGAGTGAGAACCTTTCGTCGGCGATTGCGTTGTCCATAGCATCCTCGTCCCTGTCGAAAGCTATGAGCCTGCCCTCAGGTCCCAATGCTTCCAATATGGCACGCGAATGTCCTCCGCCGCCGAAAGTCGCGTCTGCGTAAATTCCTGATTTGTCTGTGACAAGTGCTTCTATGCACTCCCTGAGAAGTACAGGGTTATGGTATTCTGACATTCCCCGGACCTCCTATCCTATATTGGACAGTGTTCCGGCTATCTTGAGATATGCTTCATCTGAAATCTCCGATGCGGCAAATTTTTCCTTTGCCCAGAGTTCAATCTTGTAGTCATTGCCAGAGAACACCACTTCCTTGGTTACACCGATTTTCTCAAGAAGATTTCTGGGAATTGCAAAGCGGCCTATGCGGGCGTCCAGTGTCACTTCCGCACAGTCTCGCATATACTTTCTCCAGAACGCAGCGTGGTCCTTGTTGAGGAAATTGAGCTTGGATTTCAATTCCTCAGACTGACGCTCCCATTCTTTTCCGGTGTACATCTCAAGACAATCTTCAAAGATGTTCTTTTTGATGACCAGTCTCGGCACCTCTCCCGCGGGCAGAAGCGACTTGAAGGCGGCAGGGAACACGAGACGTCCCTTGTCGTCAATCTTTGCTTCGTATTGTCCGATGAATGATGCCATATCTGTTTTCTTTCCTAATTAACGCTACGTGCCACAAAGGTATTAAATCTTTTTCCATTTTGTTCCATTTTGTTCCAAATTTTTCCACAATTTTAGTAAGTTTGCTGTCGAAAATTTTTAGAGCCTTGATTATTATGACGATAAAATGGATTCGGTTGATGTCTGTGGCTGTTTTTGCGGCTTTTTGTGTCTGTTCCTGCCGTAATGCTTCGGCTCCGGGGCCTGAGGCGGAAGATGAGGTGGTTTTTCCGCTGGGGTTCGACACATCCACATTCGCGGCAGATACGTTCAAAGTGAAAAGCGGGGAGACCCTTTCTCAGATTTTTGCAAAGTTAGGTCTGGGACAGAGGGATGCCTACGACCTCGTGCAGGCTACGGATTCGGTGTTTCCTGCGAAGAATCTGCGCAGCGGCAAGACTTGCGTGGCTTTCAGGGACAGTTCGCAGCTGCAATATCTCGTGTATGAGCAGGACAGGGTCAATTCGGTGGTGTTCAAGTGTACTGGGCCTTTCGAAGCCTGGAGATGCGAGAAAGAGGTGGTGGTTTCCAGGAAATATGCGGATGTTACCGTGAACACTTCGCTCTGGGTGGATATGCAGGAGGCAGGGGTGTCTCCTGCGTTGATTCTGTCGCTGTCGGATGTCTATGCGTGGACCGTCGATTTCTTCGGGCTGCAAAAGGGGGACAGGTTCAGGGTCCTGTACGATGAGAAATCGGTTGAGGATGAAGTGATTGCCGTGGATACCATCAGGACGGCGCAATTCATCCGGGGGAGGGATACGCTTGCCTGCTATATGTTCAATCAGGGGGACGGGGGAAATATCTATTGGAACGGCAAGGGGGAGAGTATGCGCAAGGCTTTCCTGAAGGCTCCGCTGCATTTCAGCCGTATCAGTTCCGGATTCAGTTATGCCCGCAAGCACCCCGTCACCCGCAAGGTCCAGCCTCATACCGGAGTGGACTATGCTGCGCCCATCGGGACACCGGTCGTGAGCATCGGGGACGGGACTGTTGTCTATGTGGGCTACAAGGGTGCCGGTGGGAATACGGTAAAGATTCGCCACAACAGTGTCTATACCACTGCCTATCTGCATCTAAAGGGTTATGGCAAGGGCATCAAGACCGGGGCGCGTGTGCGTCAGGGGCAGACTATCGGCTATGTCGGGTCCACCGGACGCTCCACCGGTCCTCATCTGGATTTCCGTGTCTGGAAGAACGGCACGCCCATAAATCCGCTGAAGATGCAGTCCCCTCCGGCAGAGCCTGTCCGCAACGACCTCCGTCCTCAGTTCGAAGCCCGGAAAGCCCTGCTTGACAGTCTTATGCGGGAGTGTCTTCCGTCAGAAGAAACATCCCCATCCAACAAAACATCACACCCGGCTTGACCGGGCTTAGACGGGTCACCCTAATGTCGTTCTGACATTAAAGTGACCTCTTGATTTCGACAATCTGGTAAGCCTCAACGATGTCGCCCACCTTGATGTCATTGTAGTTGGCGATGTTGAGTCCGCAATCCTGTCCTGAAAGCACTTCCTTGACGTCGTCCTTGAATCTCTTGAGCGACCCGAGTTCTCCGGTGTAAACCACGATGCCGTCCCGGATTACCCGCACCTTGGCAGTCTTGACAAGCTTGCCCTCACGGACGATACATCCGGCGATCGTGCCCACCTTGGAAATCTTGAATGTCTCCATAACCTCCGCAGTGGCAGAAACTTCCTCTTTCTTCTCCGGCTCAAGCATACCCTCGATACCGCTTTTGAGCTCATTGATGCAGTCGTAGATGACAGAGTAGAGACGGATTTCAATCTCTTCTTTCTCAGCAAGCTTGCGGGCAGATGGCACAGGACGCACCTGGAAGCCGATTATAATCGCATCGGAAGCCGCAGCAAGCAGAATATCCGACTCCGAAATGGCACCCACGGCCTTGTGAATCACATTCACGCGCACCTCCTCGGTGGACAACTTGATGATGGAATCCGAAAGCGCCTCCACGGAACCGTCCACGTCTCCCTTGACGATGACATTGAGTTCCTTGAAGTTGCCTATGGCGATGCGTCGTCCGATTTCCTCCAAAGTCATATGCTTCTGGGTCTTGATACCCTGGATGCGGATGAGCTGCTCCCTCTTGTTGGCGATGTCCCTCGCCTCTTTCTCGTCAGCCATTATATTGAAAGTCTCGCCCGCAGTAGGCGCACCGTTCAGACCGAGCACGGAAACCGGTGTGGACGGTCCTGCCACATCCACTTTCTGCCCCCTCTCGTTGAACATAGCCTTGATTCGTCCGGTGAAGCAACCTGAAAGCATAACGTCGCCCACTTTCATCGAACCGTTCTGCACGAGCACGGTGGCAAGGTATCCGCGACCCTTGTCCAATGAAGACTCAATCACGGCACCGGTAGCCCTGCGTGACGGATTTGCCTTGAGGTCCAGCATATCTGCCTCAAGCAGCACCTTGTCCAGCAGCAGGTCCACGTTGATTCCTTTCTTCGCGGAGATTTCCTGGCACTGGTATTTGCCGCCCCAGTCCTCCACGAGTATGTTCATATTGGAAAGCTGCTCGCGTATCTTGTCAGGATTTGCTCCCGGCTTGTCGATCTTGTTGATTGCAAACACCATAGGCACACCTGCCGCCTGTGCGTGGCTGATTGCCTCCACGGTCTGCGGCATTATCGCGTCGTCCGCCGCTATGATGATGATTGCAAGGTCGGTCATCTTCGCACCACGGGCACGCATAGCCGTAAACGCTTCGTGACCCGGAGTGTCGAGGAATGTAATGCGTCTTCCGTCAGGCAGTTTCACATTGTAGGCACCTATGTGCTGTGTGATTCCTCCTGCCTCTCCGGCAATCACGTTGGACTTCCTGATATAGTCCAGCAGGGAAGTCTTGCCGTGGTCCACGTGCCCCATCACGGTAATCACAGGCGGTCTCGGAACGAGGTCTTCCTCGGAGTCGGCTTCCTCCGAATCAATGGCTTCAGTCAGGTTGGCAGTCACGAACTCCACTTCATAGCCGAATTCCTCAGCCACAAGCACGAGGGTCTCGGCATCCAGACGCTGGTTGATGGACACCATAAGTCCGAGGCTCATACAAGCCGCGATGACCTTGGTGACAGGGGTGTTGTCCATAAGCGTAGCAAGGTCGTTCACGGTCACGAACTCCGTAACCTTGAGCACTTTCTTCTCCATCTCCATCTGCTCCATCTCCTCCTGCATCCTGTCCGCGATAGCCTCCCTCTTTTCCCTTCTCCTCTTGGCTCCGAAACTGCTCTTCTGCTTGTTTTCGTTCATCCTCGCGTAGGTCTCCTTGATTTGCTTCTGGATTTCCTTCTGCATTTCCTCGGTCTCAGCCTCGGTCATAGCAGGACGGAACTTCTCCTTGCCACGGTTTCTCCCGCCCTTTCCGGCATTGTCTGCATTGCGTCCGCCATTCTTGCCCTGCTGACCCTGGTTGTTGCGGCGGTCCTGCTGCTTGTCCTTGTTCTTGTCTTTCTTTCCGCCCTGGTTCTGGGAGTCGATTTTCGTGATGTCCACTTTCTGGCTCTGTCCCGGCTTGATCCTCTCCCTCTTGCCTTTCTTTTTCGGCGTCTCGAAGCGGCTCAGGTCAATCTTACCGGTAACTTTCGGTCCGGCAAGTCTCTGAACCTCTATCACAGCCTCCTGCGGTTCCTTGCGAGAAGGTTCCTCCGCCGGCACGCTATCCTCCGCCTGAGGTTCTTCTTCCAGGCTTTCCGGCTGTTCCTCGACAGAAGCCTCTTCTTCCTTTTCCTCTGCGGCAGATTCAATCGCAACCTCAGGTTCCGGCTCTGCAATCGGTTCCGGCTCCGGTTCCACCGCAGGTTCAGCCTCAATCACAGGTTCAGCCACAGGTTCCGGCTCAGGTTCCACCACTGGTTCTGGTTCCGCAACCGGTTCCGGTTCCCGTACAGGCTCGGCTTTTACAGCAGGCTTTTCGGGCTGCGAGTTTATTGCATTGGTCTTGATGATGATTTCCTTTTCCGCAGGATCTTCTTCATCAGCCGTCTGGTTTTTCTTCTTGGAACCGTCAATCATCTCCTTGAGCTTAGTCGCCACTTTCTCCGAGTCCTGCTTGATTGCCATATCCCCTCCGAATTTCGCCTGGAGCACAGGGAGAAACTCGTCTGAAACCTTGGCATTCGGGTCGTTGGAAGCGATGCCTGCCCCCTTCTCATTGAGGAAGTCGATGAGGGTGCCCAAACCGATGTTGAACTGTCTTGTAAGTTTGCTTAATCTGATTTCTGCCATATATGCCTGTTTTGCCTGTTTATTAACCAAATAATACCTGAAAGGGGCACCGGGACACCCCGATGCCGTCCATCCTATTCGAATTCCGCGCTGAGAATGCCGCGGATGTCTTCCACTGTCTCGTCTTCGAGGTCAGCCCTGCGGGCAAGTTCGTCCGGCGCGATTGCCAGAACGCTCTTCGCCGTGTCGCAGCCTATGGACTTGAGCTTGTCTATGATCCACTGGTCTATCTCGTTGTTGAACTCATCCAGCAGGACATCCTCTTCCTCTTCGTCTGCGGAGTCGTTGTGAGGAGTGTCTCTCCAAACTTCTATTTCCTTGTCCACGAGCATACCTGCCAGCTTGATGTTCACACCGCCGCGGCCGATGCCCTTCGTGACTTCCTCAGGAAGCATATAGACCTTCACCTTGCCGTCCTCGCCAGTGGTGATGGATGAAATCTTGGCAGGACTGAGCGCACGGGTGATGAGCAACTGCATATTGGAAGTCCACGGAATCACGTCGATGTTCTCGTTCCTGAGTTCCCTCACGATGCCGATTATGCGTGAACCTTTCACTCCGATGCAGGCTCCGATAGGGTCGATCCTGTCATCGTAGGACTCCACTGCCACCTTCGCCCTCTGGCCCGGTATGCGCACCACTTTCTTGATGGTGATGAGCCCGTCGTAAATCTCAGGCACCTCAGCCTCGAAGAGTTTGGCAAGGAAGTCGTTGGTGATACGGGACAGGGTGATAATAGGGGTGGTGTTCCTCATCTCCACTGACTTGATGATTGCCTTGACCGAATCCCCCTTCTTGAAATGCTCGCCCGGAATCTGCTCTGTTTTCGGATGTTTCAACTCATTCCCGTCCTCGTCCAGGATGATGCCTTCCTTGGACCACGGCTGGTGCACCTCGCCGGAGAAAAGCTGTCCGACCATCTCCTTGTACTTGTTGTAGAGATTTGCCTTTTCCAGGTCCATAATGCGGCCCTGCAGGTTCTGGCGGATGTTGAGTATGCCCCTGCGTCCGAAATCCTTCATCTCGATTCTCTTCGCGAAAGTCTCCCCGATTTCATAGTCGTCGCCGTCAGCATTTACCTCCGCGAGTGAAATCTGGGTGTTCGGGTCCTCGACTTCCTCCACGACCTCCCTGTTCCAGTAGATTTCGCAGTCTCCCTTGTCGATGTTTATGATGACGTCGAAATTGTCGGCGCTGCCATATACTTTCGCAATCTGGGTCCTGAACACATCCTCGAGCACACCCATCATCGTGGGGCGGTCGATGTTCTTCTGATTCTTGAATTCCGCAAAAGCGTCCTTGAGTTCAATCTTTTCCATATAATCGTTACTGTTAAAATTCAATGTGCGGGCGTACGGAGTTCACCTGGTCCATCGGGAATGTCTCGGTCACCGTCACCGTCTCTTTCTTTTTGCTGCCCTCAGCCTTGCGCACCACCTTGTGCTCCAGCGTCAGGCTGTCTTCGTCCGCGTCCACGAGCAATGCCCTGAACCTGCGTCCGCCCTTGAGGGATGCCTCCACCTCCGTGCCTATGGCTTTCCTGTATTGGCGGAGCACCTTGAACGGCTGGTCCAGACCTGCGGAAGTGACAGTGAGGGAATAATCCTCCTTTTCGCGGTCGAAAAGCCCCTCGAATGTGCGGCTGAGTTCCACGCAGTCATCCAGCACCACCGTCCCCTCTTCCGATTCTATGGTGAGGACTATGTCGTTGCCGGACGAAACAATTACGTCCACAATAAAACATTTCCGTGCAACGACTGCGGGCAGAATGGCATCTTTTATTTCCGAAACATTCATCGTACAAATCCCTTTGATAGTTTCCCGGAGATGAAGCCCGTTCTCGGGACTGTTCCATACGGTCGCTTGCGGGCACAAAATAAGGGGACACCGTCCCCTTCATCTCTCACGGCGCAAAGGTAGGAAAAAAGTATTACCTTTGCAAATTATTTGCAAGAATGAGACACTTTGAGTGTCAGTATGTAAGGTATTATGGAATTAACTGCAGGACAAATTGCGGAAGTTCTCGGCGGAGTGGTCGAGGGCGACTGCGGGGCAAAAGTGACTTCTTTCGCGAGGATTGAGAACGGAAAACCGGGAAGCATTTCTTTTTATGCCAATCCCAAATACGAGAAATATGTCTATTCGAGCCGGGCGAGCGTGTTGATAGTGAACAAGACTTTCGTGCCGAAAGAAAACGTGGCTGCGACTATGGTCAGGGTCGATGACGCATATTCTGCAGTGGCAGCCCTGCTGGACTATGTGACTGCAGAGAGGAAGAAGTATTCCCGTCACCGCGGAAGGCACTGCCGGATAGCATTTTCGTCTAAACTCGGCAAAAAGGTCTATGTGGGCGACTGCACTTACATCGGCAAAAGGGCGAAAGTCGGGGATATGACCAAGATATATGAACAGGTCTATGTCGGCGAAGACGTCGAAATCGGCAGCAGGTGCATCATCTATCCCGGCGTGAAGATATATCCGGGGATGAAGATCGGGGACAATGTGATCATCCACTCCAACGCCGTCATTGGTGCCGACGGATTCGGGTTCGCCCCGCTTGAGGACGGCACATACCGCAAGATCCAGCACACCGGCAACGTCATCATCGGCAACGATGTGGAGATCGGAGCCAACACCTGCATAGACAAGTCCCAGATAGGTTCGACCATCATCCACGACGGGGTGAAGATTGACAACCTCTGCCAGATTGCACACAATGTCGAGGTCGGGAAGAATACGGTAATGAGCGCTATGGTCGGAATCGCCGGGTCCACCAAAGTGGGCGAACACTGCATCCTGGCAGGTCAGGTGGGAATCGCCAACGGTCTGCACATAGCCTCCAACACCACCGTCGGGGCGCAGGCTGGAGTGATGAGCAATATCAAGAACGAGGGGGAGGTGCTTTTCGGCACTCCTGCAATCAAGCACAGGGAATTTCTCCGTTCTTATGCAGTATTCCGTAGAAATGGGCGTGAAAACAAATAATTTTTACTATCTTTGCGCCCCGCATTCTGCAAGTCAAGAGATTTAGGGTCAGGAGATTTGGGTGGATGACAGGACCTGGAAAAGACGAATATGACATATCAGACTACAATAAGCAAGGAATACACTTTCGAGGGAAAGGGACTTCACAGCGGCAGGATTGCCCGGATGAGACTCAAGCCGGCACCTGCTGACACAGGCATACTTTTCATACGCGACGACATTGCCCCGGATGCGGTAATCAGGGCTCTCGCAACCAACGTTTCATCCACAGCCCGCAGCACCACCCTTACGGAGGGCGGGGCGAGCGTACAGACAATCGAGCACCTCCTGTCGGCACTCACCGGTCTGGGAGTGGACAATGTAATCGTGGAGATAGACAATGTGGAGGCACCGATTCTGGACGGCAGCGCAAAGCCTTATGTGGAGGCGATTACAGCCGACGGTCTCAAGACTCTCGATGCGCCGCGCAAGTATATCGAGATCGACAGGGTCTATGAATGGACAAATCCGGAGACGGGAGCGTTCCTGAGGATAGAGCCGGCTGAATCGACCGAATACAGGCTGAAGATAGATTTCAATTCCAAGGTTATGGGCATCCAGGAGGCTAATTGGAACCCGTCGATGGACTATGCCGTGGAGATAGGACCTTGCA
>JBJEJT010000286.1:0-2453 GCA_051878255.1 Candidatus Cryptobacteroides sp.
AGTTGGCCGAAAAGTGCGAAGCCTATGGGAAACAGATAACAGAGTTAGAAACAAAGTACGATAAGCTTAAGCTCGCGGCTGCGCTCGTGAGTCCGTCCGCTGACATTTCTGAATCCAAAAAGACGATAGGGTTGATAATCAAGGAGATAGACAAGTGTCTGTCACTGATAAACGGTTGAGTCTATGGAAAGGAAGATAAGGGTGACGATTCTGGACAAGGAATACACTCTGATTGCCGCTTCGGAGCATCAGGAGTATCTTATGAGGGCGTCGGCTGACAGCCTGACGAAACTTGCGAGGAAGTACGGGCAATCTTTCAGCGGGGGAGACGAAAAGGATGTTCTGGTCATCACGGCATTCAATGTCTGTATGCAGAATCTGACTTACCGGGAGGAGATCAAGAAACTCCAGAGCGAGGCTGAGGAACTGGAAAGGGAGTTCAAGGCTTATCTTGACAAGATTGATTGAAATAATCCGTTGGTTGCTCACTTGCTGAAATCAACACTAATAAAGTAAACGAGTACACTCGCAAAAGGGAAGACGGACCTATGTGACCCGAAAGGGGATTCTGCATTCGCAGGACGGAGGATGTCTGAACTCAACGGACCTCAAATCTTATTTTTATAAGGTTTCTGTCAATCAGGCTGACGGATTTTTTTACTCGGCGGTCGTTTCCTTGCGGAAACGGCCGTTTTTTTTGAAACTACTGGGAAGATGATTTTTAATGAATACTAAATAAAATACAGTTATGTTCATCTATTATATTCTTTCCGCTTTCGGAGGTGCACTGCTTGCCCTCTCGATCTATCTGATTACGAAGCGGATTATTTTGAAGGGGCGCCGGGACGAAATCATTGAAAAGGCTGAAATCGAGGGCGAAAGCATAAAGAAAGAGAAGATACTCCAGGCAAAGGAGAAGTTCCTGCAGCTCAAGTCCGACCACGAAAAATACGTGAACCAGAAAAATGCCGAAATCAAGGATATCGAAAGCCGTCTCAAACAGAAAGAAAACACTCTCAACCAGCAGAATGCCGAACTTCAGAGAAAGCATCGCGAATCCGATGCCATCAGGGACAACCTCAAGGCACAGGTGGAGATAGCGAACCGCAAGGCAGCCGAATATGACAATATGCTCGCCCAGGTTACAAGACAGATTGAAAGCATAGCCGGGATGACCGCTTCGGAGGCAAAGGCACAGCTCGTGGAGAATATGAAGGCGGAAGCCCGCACCGAGGCGCAGTCCTACATTAACGACGTTATGGACGATGCCCGCCTGAATGCAGCCAAGGAGGCTAAGCGAATAGTAATCAACACTATCCAGCGCACGGCATCGGAGACTGCCATTGAGAACGCCGTGACAGTGTTCAACATCGAAAGCGATGAAATCAAGGGTCGCATCATAGGCCGTGAGGGACGCAACATCAGGGCACTCGAGGCTGCCACGGGAGTGGAGATCGTGGTGGACGACACCCCGGATGCAATCCTGCTTTCCGCATTCGACCCTGTCAGGAGGGAAGTCGCCCGTCTGGCACTGCACCAGCTCGTGGTGGACGGACGCATACATCCTGCGAGAATCGAGGAGGTGGTTGCAAAGGTGCAGAAACAGCTTGAGGACGAGATACTTGAAATCGGTAAGAGGACTTGCATAGACCTCGGCATCCACGGCATCCACATCGAGCTCATCAAACTCATCGGAAGGATGAAATACCGTTCTTCTTATGGTCAGAACCTTCTCCAGCACGCCAGCGAGGTGGCAAACATCGCCGCGACTATGGCTTCCGAACTCGGACTCAATCCGAAAGCTGCCAAGAGGGCAGGTCTGCTCCACGACATAGGAAAGGTCTCCGACGAGGACCCTGAACTTCCGCACGCCCTGCTGGGTATGAAACTCGCCGAGCAGTACAAGGAGAAGCCGGAAATCTGCAATGCAATCGGGGCTCACCACGAAGAGACCGAGATGACCTCCATACTCTCTCCTATCATCCAGGTGGCAGACGCGATTTCAGGTGCGAGACCTGGTGCGAGGCGTGAGGTCATCGAGTCCTACATCAAGCGTCTGAAGGACCTCGAGAACATAGGACAGTCCTATCAGGGCGTAGTGAAAGCCTATGCGATCCAGGCAGGTCGCGAGCTCAGGGTCATAGTGGGAGCCGAGCAGGTCAGCGATGCCCAGGCGGAGAAGCTTTCCTCAGACATAGCCCAGAAGATCCAGAATGAGATGACATATCCGGGACAGGTCAAGATAACGGTTATCAGGGAAACCCGTTCAGTGTCATTTGCAAAATAGTTTTCCGAATGGTCTCAAGTTTAAAAAGATTGTTTATGGTGCTGTCCGCCCTTTGTGCGTGCGGCATCTTCGCCGTTGCAGGCAATATCCGTTGGTCAGTCAGCAGTGAGCCTGTCTCATCCGAAAAGGGGCTTTGGCGTTTGACATTCACAGGAAAAATCGACGA
>JBJEJT010000287.1:0-2438 GCA_051878255.1 Candidatus Cryptobacteroides sp.
CTTCAAGTATATGTTTATGTCACATTATGCCACGGAAGTTTGCAAGTGTCCCATTTTGAGGGCAGTTGTCGCACGGGCTCTTGTAAGTTGCGGATTGATGCCGACGTTAGGAATACATCATCACAACCGCTACAATGCCTATTGCCTTGCCGACGACATAATGGAACCGTACAGACCTTTTGTGGATAAGGTAGTATGCGATTTGCCACAGTCCGCGCGAGAAGATGGGGTAACACAGCAGAATAAAGTTAAGATGCTGAATGTCCCTGTTATGGAAGTGAATATCAATGGTCACCGCAGCCCTTTGATGAATGCGGTTGCTCAGACAGCATCTTCCGTAGTGAAATGTTTTGATGGAGAAAGCAAGAAACTGATATATCCGGATTTTTAGTGGACCGTTTCAGTGAATATAGAGTTATGTGGGTACTCGTTTTCTTCGATCTTCCTACCGAAACCAGGAAACAGAGGAAGGAATCTGCTGATTTCAGGAAGAGACTGATTGCCGACGGATTCATTATGTTTCAATTTTCCATCTATATGCGCCATTGCCCGAGCGCAGAGAATGCGCAGGTGCATATAAACCGAGTCAAGTCGTTCCTTCCACCGAATGGACAAATAGGAATACTTTCGATTACGGACAAACAATTCGGTTCAATGGAACTCTATCACGAAAAGATTGTGCAAAAGCCTCCAATAGACTATGTCCAACTGGAATTGTTTTGAGAAACTTCTTCGAGCATAAAAAAAAACAAACAGAAAAACCGGATTTTTTATTTATCCCAATCTGCTCATAAACTATTAAAACACAACTGATTACAAAGAATCAGTTGTGTTCAATAGTCAAAGATAGAAATTTTGAAAGCAATTCACAACACCAATTAAATTAAAAGAATTATGCAAAAAGTTGTGTTCAATAGTCAAAGATAGAAATTTTGAAAGCAATTCACAACCGCGAGTTTGGGGGATTGTCAAGGGGGCTCGTTGTGTTCAATAGTCAAAGATAGAAATTTTGAAAGCAATTCACAACTTTTATGCGTCAAAATATATGTGTAAGTTTGTTGTGTTCAATAGTCAAAGATAGAAATTTTGAAAGCAATTCACAACAATCTATATCAAAACTAAATTCGTGCTGTAGTTGTGTTCAATAGTCAAAGATAGAAATTTTGAAAGCAATTCACAACTCAGCCGGTTCTTTGCTTAATTCGCTTGGTGTTGTGTTCAATAGTCAAAGATAGAAATTTTGAAAGCAATTCACAACTACTCGCGATAATGAAAATTCCGATGACCTGTTGTGTTCAATAGTCAAAGATAGAAATTTTGAAAGCAATTCACAACTGTTGGCGAATATGACTTTCTTGTTCCTGAGTTGTGTTCAATAGTCAAAGATAGAAATTTTGAAAGCAATTCACAACAACATTTTAGTAGATTGTAACATAAAAAAAGTTGTGTTCAATAGTCAAAGATAGAAATTTTGAAAGCAATTCACAACATTTGGGACAGTCAAAGGAAATTTTAATTGGTTGTGTTCAATAGTCAAAGATAGAAATTTTGAAAGCAATTCACAACTTGGCTCCGTCTACATAGCCAGAATTTCGCGGTGTCGAGAATGACGTATTCCTGGCAGGGGTGCTCTTCAAGGAAGGCAGCAATCCCCCTTCGCTGCGGGTACGACCGTCAAGTTGCGGTATGAATCCGACCACCCTGTCACCGAAGGGCATAGGTGTCCCAGACGAGGACTCCTTCATATCTGCAGTCAGCACGATGAAGGCACCAGTCGTTCCGATGAGAATACAGAGGTTCTCGACGCATTTCGGACCCAGCCCTGTCCGCTGCTGCCCGTCCTGATGACTCCTTCCGGATTGAGGAAAATGTACTTTGTCTTCATTGCTCATTTGATTTCTGAAGACAAAGAAAATATCCCTGGACGCAATAACCCGGCAATCAGACTGGAACAATTGGATAGATTATTGGCTTCAATGCTGCGGAGCAAATATCTGAAGCACGTTCGGCTCGTTGAGATTGTCATACCCCTCGTCCATTATTGCGGCATTGGAAAAGACGGTCATTCCGTCATCGATCGTCCCGTGGGCCTTGTGGATGTGGCCGAAGAGATGCAGACGTGGTCTAACCGTGCGGACCTTCACGAGCAACTCCCTTGAGCCGAAGAGAATACTCCCGTCCCTGTCGAGGATACCGTAGGGAGGGGTGTGGCTGACAAGAACGTCCGTGTCATCCGGAATGGCGGCGTAGAATTGCTCCTGATGACCGCTTATGCAGTCCTCCAAGAACATCGGCACACCCCAGAACTTCAGCCTCTCTATCTCCACCCCGCTTCCGCAGAGGTAATGGACATTGTCGTCAAGTCCGTCCAGATGAGCACCGAAAAGGCAGGCGTCGTGGTTGCCCGCGACCAGCACCTTGTGCCTGTAGGGAAGGTC
>JBJEJT010000288.1:0-2436 GCA_051878255.1 Candidatus Cryptobacteroides sp.
TTCCCTGACACTCAAAGTCTTCGGCAACAGTCCGGCGGCAAGGATCTTCCGTTCTGCCACGGCTGTGACATCCTGCCTTGCCTACTGCCTTATGGTGGGTTCGGGACCGTCCGTGAGCCGGGCAATGATTTTTGTGGCGCTGAGGGAATACGGGAAACTGAGCCTCAGGAGCACGGATCTGCGCAACCTGCTGTGGTCTTCGCTGGTGTTGCATATCTGCATAGCCCCGTCAGACTTCACAAGCATCGGGTTCCAGATGTCGTATCTGGCTGTGGCAGGGATTGCCTACCTGTTCCCGGTTCTGAAACGCTGGTATCCCGAGGGAGGGATGAAACATTCCCCTTTGAGAAAAATCTGGGAAAGTGCGGCTCTGTCCATATCCTGCCAGGCAACCACCTTGCCTCTGGCACTCCTGCGTTTCGGTTCCACATCCCCCTGTTTCATACTGACGAATCTAATCTGCCTTCCGCTGACCGGAATGGCAATCCCCCTCGCACTGGTCCTCACTCTCCTTTCTGCCACAGGCACGGTTTGGGCTCCGGCTGTCCGGGTCTGCGAGAGACTTGTGGAAATGCTGCTGTTTTCAGTCAGGGTCATCAGCGGCATCTGAACGCCAGACTTTCATCTGAGAGTCTTCCTCATAGATGAGCACAGCTTCGAGCCAGGGGGAGGATTCCACGATTTTCTTCGCCTCATCCAGCCCCACCACCATACAGCAGGTCGCATAGGCATCGGCGTCGGCAGCATTGGTATCAGACTCGGGATTCGAGGATATAATGGTGGCGCTCAACAGGTTATGAGTTACAGGATAACCGGTGCGAGGGTCTATGGTATGGGCATATTTCTTTCCGTCTTTCACATAAAACTTGCGGTAATTGCCGGAGGTAACTATGCCGCAGGGACCCTCGGGGAGGGTATAAATGCACTTGAGTTCGGCACCCGGGGTGTTGTTCCCGTCCACCGGACTGTCTATGCCGATGCTCCAGCGCCTGCCCTGGGGATTGACCCCGCAACCATAGATTTCTCCCACGTCCACAAGCATATTCCTCACGCCCTTGGACTTGAGCCAGGAGGCTATGAGGTCGCAACTGTATCCCTGGGCTATCGCATTGAAATTCACTTTCTCGTGCAAGGCGGACCGGGCTTTCGCGGCATCTATCAGTTCCCGGGACGGAAGGGAGTCCGGGGTGAAACCGAAACCCCACACATCGAAAAGCGGGGCTGCCCAGACATCCACCACCCCGCCGGTCTCCCCGGCATATCTGTCCCCGAGCTGCAGGAGTGAAGTGAAGATGCTGTCCTTCGACACGGCTTCCCCGGCATTGAAGCGGCTCAGAATGGAGGTCTTGTTATAGCCTGAAACGGAATTGTCTATTGCGTTGAAGATAGAGTCCACCGAGGCTTTGACGTATTCAGGGGTCAGTCCGGTGCCACTCAGGTCGGCTTTCACGGTGTAGGGACCGCCCTGGGCGAAGCCTGTTATACGTACATAGGCATAGCGGTCCGTGCAGGAAACCAGCAGCAGGACAAGCAGGAAAAAGCGGGATATGGTGGATATTTTCATTCAATGCAGTAATTTTCCGTTCATAGACGGGACAAATTTAGTAAAAAGGAGACCCATATCTCAAAAATATGCAAAAAAATCCCCATATTTGCAGATTGTATAAACAGATAAAGATATGGCAAAGAACAAACTTTCCGTGACGGCAATCGTCATAATCATCCTGGCGGCAATCCTGCTTTGGGGAATCAGCGCATACAATTCGCTCGTAAGATCCGAAGAAGGAGTCAAGACCGCCTGGTCCCAGGTGGAAAACGTATATCAGAGAAGGGCTGACCTGATACCCAACCTCGTGGCGACAGTGAAAGGTTACGCAGCCCACGAATCATCCACACTGGAAGGAGTGATTGCAGCCCGCGCCAAAGCGACACAGGTGACGGTAAATGCCGATGACCTCAGCGAAGAAAGCATTGCCGCTTTCCAGAAGGCACAGGGCGAACTCGGGTCCGCGTTGGGCAGGCTTATGGCTATTTCCGAAGCATACCCGGACCTGAAAGCCAATGAGAACTTCCGCGACCTCCAGGCTCAGCTCGAAGGCACTGAGAACAGAATAGCGACTGAAAGGAAAAACTACAATCAGATTGCCAAAGAATACAACACATCCGTGAGGGTGTTCCCGAAAAACCTGATTGCCGGGATGTTCGGCTTCAAGACGAAAGGTTATTTCGAGGCTTCTGAGGGTGCGGAGAAGGCTCCCGTAGTTGAATTCTGACAAACAATCTCCTATGACAGGAAAATCCAGAGTATTCTTTGCAACTGCGGCAGTGACCGCTGTCGTTTTTGCGGTATCCTGCAAGAAAGATGAGGATACCGCCCTCCCTTCCCTTACGGGAACCCTGTATATTTCCGGAGTTCCCGGATTTGTCGCCCCTCAG
>JBJEJT010000289.1:0-2416 GCA_051878255.1 Candidatus Cryptobacteroides sp.
GAGAAAATTGCAAGAAAGCCTATGTGTACTTCTATGACTCTGCCGGAACTTATACTGAGGTTACTCTTTCTGACAAGATAGTTGCAGACGTAGACGCAGGCGCAGGCACCACCTTTTACGGGTCTCTGATCACGGAATCAGGCAAAGTAAAGTTTTCATATGCTAATCCAGATACTCACATCTACGTGGTTTGGGTTGATTCAAACGATCAGTATCATACTTATTACGAATATACTCCGACATATCCTGAGAAACCGGATTATACGCCTGAAAGCAACTAATTTCTATCAATAAACCCCAGAGGGGCCGTCAAGGCCCCTCTGTTTAATCTTTTGCAATGAGCAAACTTAGACTTTTATCAATAATATTGGCAGTCGCGACTCTTTTCTCCTGTAACAAGGTAAATGAGCCGACTGGATTTTCGAATGTCAAGAACCCTAAGGCAGACCAGCTGGTTTCTGTCTATGGCGAAACCGTGACGGTGACATTCGACGCACAGGCAGCCTGGACTGCGGAAATCACCTCAGAAGGCGGTTGGGCACAAATAAAGGCCACCACCGGCAATTCCCAGGCAGGCAGAGGTGGAGTGAAAATCCAATTTGAACAGAATGTGTCGATGGAGCCGCGCAAGGCAGTGCTGTATGTCACTGTAGAGGGCTTCAAACGGGTGGAGATGGCAACTTTCGAGCAGTCTTCAGGCATTGAGGACAACGCAATGAACGACTATCTCATTTCCAAGATGGAGGAACGTCTTGTCACCGAGTATCTCTGGGCAGAGGACTACAAGAAAATTGATAGGGAAAAGGTTGCTTATGACTCATATCTCTACACCAACCTCACCAAACTCGGTGAGATTAACATCGAGGACGGAGGCAAGTACAGGGACTACTCGTCAAAAGCCGGAGAAAGGTATATCTATTCCTATATCCAGGAAATCCAGGGTACCAAGGCTGACGAGAGCCTTGCCTTGACCAATGGTCTTGGTCTGGGTCCGATATTCGCGTCAAAATACAATGATGACGCCGCTGACCAGACAGTTGGTCTTTCTCTCGGATATGTCTATCGCGGTTCCCCTGCCGACAAGGCTGGACTCCGCAGGGGAGACATCATCTGGGCAATCAACGGCAGTCCCGTGACCTACAGCAATTACCAGGCGTGGATGTCCGAAATTTTCTATAACCCGGTCGGCACCTATAATTTTGCCTATTCGCGGTATGAACCGGGAGAAGATGAAAATTACTATGATCTTGTAGATTACGAGGTGGAAGTCTCAGCTGCATCCTTCGGCTATGACCCTATTCTTTATGCTGCAATCCTGAAGAATCAGAACGTGGAAGATGTCGAGTCGGGAGACCAGACTGATGATTATCCTGACTTCTGCATCGGCTATCTTGCCACTGAGAGTTTCGACCTGACGGCACAGTTTGTCATCGAAGACCAGATTCAGCAGTTCAAGGATGCAGGAATCACGGACCTGATTCTCGACCTGAGGTTCAATGTGGGAGGTTCTGTGCCTCAGAGCCGCTATCTTGCCAGTGCCATTGTGGGAAGCACGCATTACAACGATGTCTTCTTCAAGGCTGAATACGTGGATGGAAACAAGGAGGACTGGACTTTCGGGTATGGATATATCAATAAACCCGATGGTCTCGGTCAGGCTCCGGATCTCGGGCTAAGCAGGGTCTTCATCATAGTTTCCGAGAACACGGCTTCCGCATCCGAACTCATCATCAACGGTCTTCAGGGCATTGACTTCCCTGTCACTATGATAGGCAGCCGCACTGAAGGCAAGAATGTGGGTATGGAAGTTTCCACGATTTCCTACAACGGTCGCAAATTCGAGTTCGCTCCGATCACTTTCCGTTCCTACAATGCAAAGGACTTCGGGGACTATAGGGATGGTTTCACCCCAACCACGGAAAATCTGCTCAACAATCAGAACAAGTCTTACGAAGATGACATCGACAATGTCTTCCCTTATGCTTTCGGAGACTGGGGTGATTTCAATTTCAACTATGCCCTGTATTTCTGCTTCTGCGACATCATAGGATATGAACGTCCTACTTTGAACAAGGCGAATACCAAAGCCGGTGACAGCAAGAGGGCACAGGCTTATGAAATCATCCATTCAGCGAGGGAACTCGGCCACACCGGGATGGTGCCGCAGATAGGCCGCTACGGAAGTGTCATCTATAAATAGTTCATTATGAAGAAATTCCTGCTTCTGGCAATTTTTTCAGTATTGTCATTAGGCATAGCTGCTCAGGAAAGGACGGTTTCAGGAAAGGTCACAGACTCGTCAAATGGCGAGCCTGTGTCTTTTGCAGCCATAAGGGTCAAGGATACTATGACTGGCACAAGTTCCGATGCGGAGGGAAACTAGGCGATCAAGGTCCCGTCAGGTGCCAGTCTTGAG
>JBJEJT010000290.1:0-9890 GCA_051878255.1 Candidatus Cryptobacteroides sp.
ATCCATTTTCATTCTCGTGGACGGCTTGAAAAAGTCATGGGTGTTTCATTTCTTTGATTATTGATTGTCCGCACTGACAAGGCTGGGTGAAAGCTGAAAAGCATCCACCCCCGATACAATAATTCCACCCCGGCACCCACTACCCTTGTGGATGACGGGAAAAATTGATGATAAAAATACTCAGATCGTGAAAAGGATTGCGATGACTGGCAGATAGTCCTTGAGGGCAACCCTGAGTTTGGAAAGGGTGCGGGACATATGGTACTCGACCGTCTTTACGGAAATCCCCAGTTCCATCGAGATTTCCTTATAGGTATAGCCATAGTACCTGCTCAAGATGAAAGATTTCCGTGCGTTGTCATCCATAGCCCCGAGAGTCTCGTCCAAGATTCTCCTTATGTCTTTGTCGAAAAGGGATTCAGGGTCACATTCCCGGAGCGTATCGATGCGGTATTGGAGTTCCCGGTTTGAGATTCTGGTCAGTTCATCGATATGTCCAGACTTGGACTGTTCTGAACGGAGGTGGTGAAGTATTACATTGCGGGCAATGCCCAGGAGATACGGGAGAGCCGGGACATTCTCATCCAAAGTTTTCTGTTTCTCCCAGAATACGAGCATTGATTCGGATGCGATGGACTCAGCCGTCGCCTCATCGTATGTATATGACTTGGCAAATACGACACAGGCTTTGTATAACCTTTGAAATTCCGTTTGATTGCTGAATACCTCTTTCATCCGGTACAGAAATAAATTATCGAAGTGCCGCAAAGATATGGATAAAATTCAAAAAGGTGGCAAGCTACTCGAGCTTGCCACCTTTTTCATCATAAAATTCATTCTGCAGGACCGTGAAGTCCGAAGAAGTCTCGAGCTTCAGCTTGCACTTGTACTTTTTCTTCCACTTGGCGATGATGCTCGGATCGAAGATGCTCCCCTTTTCGAGGTATGCGCCCAGGATAGGACCCACCCTGAGAATCAGCGAAGTCATCTTCTTGTCCTTGACATAGAACGCAAGCTTCCTTTCAATCGCCTCGTCTATCACGATGCTGGAGGAAATCTTGCCTGTGCCGTGACACACCGGACACACTTCGAGAGTATTCATCTCGATTGCGGGGCGTACCCTCTGACGGGTGATCTGCATCAGACCGAATTTGGTGAGGGGCAGCACATTGTGCTTTGCCCTGTCACCCTCCATCAGTTTCACCATATACTTGTACAGTTCGTTGCGGTGCTCCTGGGTCTCCATATCGATGAAGTCGATGATGACGATCCCACCCATATCCCTGAGCCTGAGCTGGCGGGCGATTTCCTCCGCAGCATAGCAGTTCACATCGAAAGTGTTCTGCTCCTGCTCCTTGTTCTTGCCCCTTGTTCCGCTGTTCACATCTACCACGTGGAGAGCCTCGGTGTGTTCTATCACAAGATATGCCCCCTGACGGATAGGCACAACTTTGCCGAATGAGCTCTTTATCTGTCTGGTGACCTCGAAATGGTCGAAGATGGGTTCCCTCCCCTGATATAGCTTGACTATCTTCTCCTGGTCAGGAGAAATCAGGGAGATGTACTTGCGGGTCTCCTCATAGATGCGTTCATCGTTGATGTAGATGTTGCTGAACGAATCGTTGAGCAGGTCCCTCAGAATGGTAGTGGTCTTGCTGTACTCGGTGAAAAGCATCTGGACTTTCTTGAAAGAAGCCATTTTCTTCCAGGAAGACTCCCACTTCCCTATCAGGGACATCAGTTCGGCGTCGAGGACTGCAGCGTTGCGTCCCTCGGCGGCTGTCCTTATGATGACCCCGTAGTTTTTCGGGAGAATGCTCTTGACAAGGGTCTCAAGTCTGCGTCGTTCCTCTTTCGAGGCGATTTTCTGCGAGATGCTGACCTTGTCGGCGAATGGTAGAAGTACAATGTTGCGTCCTGCCAATGAAATTTCAGCGGTAAGTCTCGAACCTTTGGTGGAAATCGGTTCCTTGACGATCTGGACCACTATCAACTGCCCCGGGGTGAGCACCTTCTCGATGCGCCCCTCCTTTTCAAGCGGAGTCCCTATCCGGATGTGGGAATAGATACCCTTGAGGTCGGCATTGGGATTCGCCCTCTTGACAAATTCGTCGAAGGCATTGAAATAAAGTCCAAGGTCGAGATAGTGGATGAAAGCCTCTTTCTCGTCTCCGATATCCACGAAAGCGGCATTCAGAGCCGGCAGGAGTTTCTTTACCTTTCCGAGGTAAACGTCACCCACCGAAAAACTGTGCCCTTCGACAGATTCCCTGTTGAATTCAATCAGCCTGTGGTTTTCCATCAATGCGATGGAGACCTCAGATGAACTGACCTCCACAACAAGGTCTTTTACGGATTCTTTTCCTTCTTCCATTGAAACTTATTGATTGGACTTGGTAAGACATTGCTTACTCACGACAAAGGAGACCGGCCGCCCGGGCCAGCCTCCTCAAATTTTATAAGACTGCCTTAATGGCAGACACCTGATGAATTACTTCTTCTTGTGTCTGTTCTTGCGTAATCTTTTCTTACGCTTGTGAGTTGCCATCTTATGCCTCTTATGTTTTTTACCGTTTGGCATAATGAGTTAGATATTAAAAGGTTAATTATTTCTTAATCTGACCCACGAAAGCTTTTGAAGGTTTGAAAGCCGGAATATCGTGTGCCGGAATAGTGATTGTCACCTCTTTAGTGATGTTGCGGGCGGTCTTCTCAGCCCTGTGCTTGATGATGAAAGACCCGAATCCACGGAGATAAACAGGCTCACCCTTTGCGAGCGAATCCTTGACTGCCTCCATAAAGCCGTCAACAGCGGCCAGCACCTGATCTTTCTGAACGCCGGTTGCCTGAGCAACCTGATTTACGATTTCTGCCTTTGTCATAATTCCAAATATAAAGTGTTAAAACTATTCAAATTTACAGCCGCCGGGGGTTACCAAACCATCCCGCAAACCTACATACGGTTCCAAAAGCGTCTAAATCCTCGCAAAATTATACTTTATTTTTCAATTTGCAAAAAAAACATCAACTTTGTCCCCGTCCAGGCTGTCCAAAACGACATTTTCGAGGTTGGCACAATCATTGACCATATACGATGCCCCGTTGTAACCTCCCGCAGTTATGACATTTTGTCAGTCAGTCGGGAGAACGCAAGTTTAGACACATCACGACAGATATGAAAGATATATTCAACGACGACTTTTCTCCGGCGCGAGCCGAAATCAGCATAATCCCTATGGAACCTGTCGGAGATCCTGCATTCGATGTGAGCGCAGACTCCCTGCCCGAGACACTGCCCATCCTCGCACTGAGGAACGTGGTGCTGTTTCCGGGCACGACATTCCCTGTCAGCATAGGCAGGGAGAAATCCCTCAAGCTCATACACGATGCCGACAAGAAAGGCTTTTTCATAGGGGCAGTCCCGCAAACCAACCAGGAGGCTGAAGACCCTGTCCTTGAAGACCTGTACGAATACGGTACGGTGGCGAAAGTCGTGAAGATAATAGAACTTCCGGACGGCACCACCACAGCCATACTCACGGCATACGGCAGATTCCACCTTGACGGTTTCATAGGCGATGACCCTTATCTCACCGGCAGGGTGCAGTATGTCCCGGACTACAAGGCTGGCGGAGACAAGAGCCGGCTGAAACTCACTGCCGACCAGATCAAGGAAAAGGCGATATTCATTCTCAACAGCAACAATTATGTGCCGAAAGAAGCCCTCAGCGCACTGAGGTCCATCAGCAATTTCGACTATCTCGTGAATTTCATTGCCGAGAGCATAGAGTTGGAGAACTTCATCGGCAAAATCGAACTGCTCGGGATAGCCTCCATCGAAGAAAGGGGCGAGAGACTGCTGCAACTGCTCGTGGAGCAGTGCCAGATTGTCGACCTCAAGAACGAAATCAATATGAAGGTCAAGGGCGAGATGGACCAGCAGCAGAGGGAGTATTTCCTCAACAGCCAGCTCAGGACCATACAGGAGGAACTCGGGATGGACGACGAGGAGGATATGGCGAAGTTGCGCGAAAAGGCGGAACAGGCAGGCTGGCCGGACGAGGTGCAGGCTATCTTCGAGAAAGAAATGCTCAAACTCGAGAGGCAGAATCCGAGTTCGCCGGACTACAGCACCCAGCTCAACTACCTCCAGTTCCTCACAGACCTGCCCTGGAGCAGATATTCCGAAGACAATCTCGACCTCAAGCACGCCATCAAGGTCCTGGATGAAGACCACTTCGGGCTCGACAGCGTGAAAGACAGGATAATAGAATACCTTGCCACCCTCAAGCTCAAGGGGAATATGAAATCCCCGATCCTCTGTCTCTACGGTCCTCCGGGAGTGGGCAAGACGAGTCTCGGAAAATCCATAGCCAGGGCCCTTGGCAGGAAATACATCAGAATCTCCCTCGGAGGTATGCACGACGAGTCCGAAATCCGGGGACACCGCAAGACCTACATTGGGGCGCTTCCCGGACGCATACTCAACGGCATAATGCGGGCAGGGACATCCAATCCGGTAATAGTCCTGGACGAGGTGGACAAAATCAGCGCCGACTTCCACGGGGACCCGTCCTCCGCACTCCTTGAGGCTCTCGACCCGGAGCAGAATTCCGCTTTCCACGACAACTACCTGGACGTGGACTACGACCTGTCGAAAGTGCTTTTCATCACCACTGCCAACACCACATCCACCATACAGCCTGCCCTGCGCGACCGTATGGAGATGATCCAGGTAAGCGGTTATCTGGCTGAGGAGAAACTCGAGATTGCAAGGCACTACCTCGTGCCACGCCAGAAAGAGGAACACGGACTGCCATCCCTGAAAATCAGCAAGGCTGCCCTGACAGAAATCATAGACAAATACACCCACGAATCCGGAGTAAGAAACCTTGAGAAACAGATTGCAAAAATCGCCAGGGTGACGGCAAAGAAGATAGCCCTCGAAGAAAAGGTGCCGTCGAGCATCAAGCCGGAACACCTGAAAGAGTATCTCGGACTGCCGGTGACATTCCACGACATACAGAAGGGCAATGAGGCTCCCGGAGTTGTGACCGGGCTTGCCTGGACGGAAATGGGAGGGGAAATCCTTTTCATAGAAAGTTCCATCAGCAAGGGCAAGGGACAGCTGACGATGACCGGAAACCTTGGGGACGTGATGAAAGAGTCGGCAACCATAGCCTACCAGTACCTCAAGGCGCACACTGAACTGACGGGGCTGGAATACGACGATTTCGCCGCCAAGGATGTCCATCTGCACGTTCCGGAAGGAGCCACGCCGAAAGACGGCCCATCGGCTGGAATCACTATGGTGACATCGATGGTCTCCGCATTCAGGGGCAGACAGATTCGCAGCGGCATCGCGATGACTGGGGAAATGACCCTGCGAGGAAAGGTGCTGCCTGTGGGAGGAATCAAGGAGAAGATTCTGGCTGCGAAACGTTCCGGAGTAAGGACAATAGTCATCTGCGAAGACAACCGCAAGGACGTGGAGGACATCAAGCCCATCTATGTGAAAGGGCTTGACTTCATCTATGTCAGGGATATACAGGATGTTCTGAAAGCAGTTTTCCAAGATGGACGTAAAGATTGAAAGCAGTTGGAAGGAAGCCCTCGCCGCGGAATTCGAGAAACCTTATTTCGCAGCCCTGGTGGACTGCCTGCACCGGGAAAAGCGTGCGGGGCAGGTTGTCTTCCCTCCGGGCAAGGACATATTCAAGGCATTTGAACTCACTCCGATAGACAAAGTGAAAGTGGTCATACTCGGTCAGGACCCCTATCACGGACGCGGACAGGCTATGGGTCTGTCTTTTTCCGTCCCTGACGGGGTGCCTGCCCCTCCTTCACTCAAGAACATATTCAGTGAAGTCGAAACGGACCTCGGAGTGAAGATGTCCGGACGCACCAATCTCGAAAAATGGGCAGAGCAGGGGGTGCTGCTGCTCAACGCCATACTCACGGTCCGGGAAGGTGTGGCAGCATCTCACAGCCGCATAGGTTGGGAAACCTTCACGGATGCCGTGATACAGAACATAAGCAGTCGTTGCGAGGGAGTGGTATTTATGCTCTGGGGCAATTTCGCGAGGAGCAAGAAGCAACTCATCGACGGCAGCAAGCATCTGATTCTGGAGGCAGCGCACCCGTCCCCGCTGGCGCGTGGGGCATTTTTCGGCTGCCGGCATTTTTCCACCGCAAACGCCTACCTCGAAAACAGCGGTCGTGGCGGGATAGACTGGAGACTTTGACAGAAAATTGACATATAAATGGCTGGAGAAAATATACATAAAGTGACCAGAGCCCTTTTCCCAGGCTCATTCGACCCCTTTACGGCAGGTCATCTGAACATACTCAAACGTGCCCTCACGATGTTCGACCAGGTGGTGGTCGCGGTGGGAATCAACTCCGACAAAAGGGGGTTCTACGACAAGGAGAAGCGCCTCGACATCATACGTCAAGCCACCCGGGACCTGCCGGGAGTGAGCATTACAGCCTACGACAACCTGACTGTGGACTGTTGCCGGGAATTGGGCATACGCCACATCATCAGGGGTGTGAGGAATATGATTGACTTTGAGACTGAGAGGTCCATAGCCGACGCGAACCACAGGCTGGCTCCCGAAATCGACACCGTCATCATCCCGACCTGCCAGGAATACGCCCATATCTCATCATCCGCCGTACGCGACATCATCAAACACGGAGGGGACTATTCCTCATTCATTCCGGAGGGCGTAGTACTCTGATGCGCAGGCTTCCCCTCATAGCCGTCCTGCTGCTCTGCGTGCTTTCCCTGAATGCACAGGAGCCCGATTACGGGAAACTCCGGGAATATCTCGGGGCGCTTGAAAGATTCGACCTCGACACCAAAATCGAAGAGTCGGATTTCATAATCGGGAGTTCCGAAGAGTTGGGGATGGGACTGGAAGTGGCTGTCAAAGTCTATGAGCATTTCCGGAACTCCACCCTGATGGGAGACGAGAACGTGGCAGTGCACGTGGCAGACAAATGGATATTGCCCTTGTGTTCCGAAACTTGTGCCCTTGCCGACAGCACCCTGGCTGAGATCCGGACATTCGCACAGTTCAACAGGGAGTCGCTTCTCGGGGCACGTGCTCCCCTCCTGCCTGAGGCAGGGCTGGAGGATTTCGGACCGGGGGATTCGAGGGTGCTGTTTTTCTACGACTTCGACTGCGCCAAGTGCAAGGTGGAGATTCCGAAGTTGGAAGCATTGATGGACAGGCATAAGGAACTGTCCCTGAATGTCTTCTACACCGGGACGGATATGCAGCGCTGGGATGGGTTCCGCAAACTCAGATTCAAGGGGGCGAGGCATTTCAGCGACCCGGAGAACGAGTCGGACTTCATACTCAAATACTCCGTCACTGCTACTCCAAGGATGTTCCTCATAGACGGGGACGGGTTCATCACAGGCAGGATGCTGGACTGCGATGCCCTGGAAGAACTGCTTACCCTGAGGAAGAACGCCGGGAAAAAAGCCATAACAGAACTGTTCAACACCCTTGTACCGCAACGGGGAAATGAGGCAAAAGAGGCGCTGGAATACCTGATAGACAATTACATACTCTGTGAGAACTCCGTTTTCGACACCTCCGAGGACAGCCTTATGGTCATAGGATTCGCACAAATCCAGAAAGACCTGCTGTCACGTGCGAGACCGGGCAGCGAACTTCCGGGAATCCGGGTGCGTGGCTCGCTCAACGGGGGCAGGGAAAAGTCTTACAGGCTGAACCGTCTGGGAAAGGTGGTTATAATCTTCCACACCGAGGGGTGCAGGGAATGTGAGGCGCAACTTGAGGCGGCACGCAAACTCGGACAGGACACATTTACAGTCAATATGGACAGCCTGGAACGGAAATCCCCCAAGACTTTTGCCAGGCTTATGGATTTTTTCGACTTGAGCGTACTGCCATATCTGATTGAATGTGACGGGAAAGGCATAGTCACGCGAAGATATTTCTCCCTGACGGATGAATTGTGAACGGGTTTTCGTATATTCGCGGAAAGTCTGACAGAAATTGCTATGGAAAAAAGAATCTGTGCGCTGACTATGGTCAGAAACGACGATTTCTACCTGCGCAGGTGGGTGGACTACTATGGGAAAGAACTTGGGAGGGAGAATCTGTATGTCTGGTTTGACGGGACTGACCAGATGATTCCCGACTTTTGCGATGGGGTACATACCGAAGCTGTGGAGAAACTGGGCGGCCAGGTCGTCGAGGCTGAAAAAAAACGTCTTGATTTCCTGTCCGTAAAGGCGTCCGAACTGCTCAAAAGTTATGACATCGTAATAGGTACCGACGCAGACGAGTTTCTGATTGTCGAGCCTGACTTGAATATGTCCCTGTCTGAGTATCTGTCCAATGCGGACATCAGGACCTCGCTTTCCGGGCTTGGGGTGGATGTGGGTCAGCACACTGCCGAAGAGGGGGACATCCGTGACGACGGGACGTTCCTCGGACAACGCCATTATGCGAGACTTTCCACCCGGTACACCAAACCCTGTGTCATCAATGAACCCGTGAGATGGGGCAGGGGCTTCCATAGGGTCAAAGGACACAATTTCCACATCGGCAAGGGACTTTACCTCTTCCATTTCGGGTATTTCGACATCGGCAGAATCAAAGCCAGGTTCGAGGACCCGTCAAGGAGGGAGGCAGGATGGACAAAACACCTCGAAAAGAGGTCCAAGACCATACGTCTCGTCACGGAAAGACCTGCCAGGGACTGGGACACTTGGACAAGGAGGGCGAGGCTCATACAGACCGTATTCCGTCCGCCTTACGCCTGGAACAAGCCCGCTATGTTTGAAATGGCCGTGATAGTCCGGATTCCTGAACGATTTGAAAAACTGGTCTGATATGGATGGGAAAATCAAGTTCTCCGTCATAGTGCCGGTCTATGGAGTTGAAAAGTACATTGAAAAATGTGCCAGGAGCCTTTTCGGGCAGACCTATCCGAACATAGGGTTCATTTTTGTGAATGACGGCACGGAGGACTCGTCCATAGATGTCCTTAAGAAACTGGTCGAAACTGAATATCCCCGGCTGAAAGACAGGATAACGATAGTGGACAAGGAAAACCAGGGACTGCCTGCGGCACGGCAGACCGGTCTGGAATATGCCGACGGGGATTACATCCTCCACGTGGATGCCGACGACTGGGTGGAAACTGATGCGGTGGAGAAACTTGCAGCAAAGGCAGAAGAAACCGGGGCGGATGTCATCTATTTCGACTTCTACAAAGAATACGGTTCGAGAAGGAAGAAAGATGTGGAAAGGGAGTATTCCGCAGCCACCAGGATTGATTTCATTTCGGCTATGTTCAATTACAGGGCATACGGCTATGTCTGGAACAAGTGCACCAAACGCAGCCTTTATCTGGAAAACCCGGTGGTGTTTGCGGCAAAGGGGATGCACGAGGACATCTATCTTATGACCCAGTTGCTGTGGTATGCCGGGTCCATCGTACATCTCCGGGAGGCGCTCTACCATTACCGGCGTGACAACCCAGGGTCCATCTCTTCGGCAAAGAGACGACTGCGCAGACACGATTCTGCGGTCAATATGATGGATCTGTTCATCAGGTACAGGGATGAACTTGACTCAAGCCCCATCAGGGAGTGCTATAAGGAGATTCTTTTCCGGACGGGGTGGTTGTCCCTGCGCTATGGGTTCGGGTTCTTCGAGGAATATCCTTTCCTTGCCGGGGAAATCAGGAAGATTTGTCCTACTTTCCGTATCAAGACTTTTATTCTCTGGCAGATTGTTGTCAAGGGGTATGTCACTTTCCGGAAACAGTGATGTGGGGGGGGATTCCCGGTCGGGGCGAGGGCACTGAAAAAGTATAGGAAAAACAAACATCGCGAGAAT
>JBJEJT010000291.1:0-2392 GCA_051878255.1 Candidatus Cryptobacteroides sp.
GAGGGAGACGCTTCCCCGGAAGAGGGTGGTGGAAAATACTCCCCTGCCGGAATCTGCAATCACATCGAAATTGGTGCCTGTGACTTTTACCGTGGCAGCATAAGTATCCACATAGAACGGGTGTTCCTGGTCTGAGGTCACATCGAACATTGCTTCCCCTGTCAGTTTGACCCTGCGGGCATGTTCATCGAATATGGTGGGATAGATGATGGTGGAGCCGCCGTTCAGGCAGACTCTGGTGCCGTCCTGCAGGGTAAGATGGGTGCGCTGGCCTTTAGGGGTGGAGACTGTCACCATCTGCGCCTGCGGTTGTTCCACGCTTTGGGAACCGAGCCAGAAGGATGCCCCAAGTCCAAGGCAAACTGCCAAAAGTGAGGCGGCATAACCAAGATATTTCAAGGCATTTCCGGTCCGCCTTGCCTTTTTGATTCTTGCATATCGGGGAGCATTCAGTACGGATGCGCTGAAACTGCTGTCCAGACTCTCAAGCATCCTGACATTTTCCGGAGAGGCATCCAGCCAGTCCAGAACCTTCTGTTCTTCCTGCTCCGTGGTTTCACACAGGAGGAAACGTACAAGTAATTCTCTTTCCATATTCATAATAACGGACAATCAGAGGAGATTTACAGAAAAAAGAAGCAATATCAGCGGCAGGTAATCCTTCAAGCCCAGTTTGAGCTTGGTCAGGGCCTTGGTCATCTCATAAGTAACCCGTCTTTCGGTGATTCCCAGCTGGTCTGCGATTTCCCTGTAGGTTCTCCCGTAAAAGCGGCTTGCCTCGAAGACTTCTCGGGTCAGGTCGGGCATCTGCTCCAACTGGCGGCTCACGACGGAACGGATTTCATTGGTGAAAAGTGATTCCGGATTGAAGGCGTTCAGACTGTGCAGGTTGGCATCGAGAAGACGCAGATTTCGGGTGTAGATCTGTCTGTGCTTGGATTGATGGAGCTGGCAGGAGTAGAGATGATCCAGACACTTGTTCTTGAGAGTTACCACCAGGTAAGCCCTCAGGTTGAACTCTTCAGGTATGTCTATACCCCCCCCCGACTCGGTTCCCAGTTTCTCCCAGAGGGAGAGGAAGGAATCCATCACCAGGTCCTCTGCAATTGATGTTTTTCTGACGAAACGCCGTGCAACGACAACGAGTGCCGGGTAGAATTCCCGGAAAAGGTTTTCGTATTCGTTGCGCGTGAATTTCATATACGGTTTCGCAGAATATAGGGAAAAAGTGCGCAACAATGGCTTTATTGCGCACTTTTCTACTCAATTATTTCAGGACTGGCACATCACCGGAGAGATCCCAGACTGTTGTGTCCCAACCGAGCTCGCTGGCTTCAGCGGATGCTGTGCCTTGTGAGGCCTTGCCGTGGTATGCATAGCAATAGTCTGTTCCGGAAATTGAGTTGCATACCAGATAGTGTCCATCTTCATTCCAGGAGTTCTCCTGATCGTATGGAGTTTCGCCCCAGGAACCGTTGAAGACTAAAGAAGCTCTCCTATAGCAGTCTGTAAGTTGGTTCTTTATGGACGTGTGTCCTACTACAACCGCCGAACTTCCTCCGTTTTCATTCTTTCTGGTGGCAGTGATTGAATCACCCCATACGAGGCACTTTTCAACTTTGTTGGCTTGATTATAAATGTGCTCCCAACCCTCTCCGTCGGCACGTCCGCATATTCCGCCGACAGCCTGCCAGCCTGTAATAGTTCCTGTGGAGATGCAGTTGTACACCTGACCATAGACCGAAAGTTCACCCACTATACCACCGACTTTTTGTCCACCGTTATCAATAGTTCCTGAAAATATGCAATCTTTCACGAAAGAGGTGGAATTGGTATTTTTGCGCATCCAACCGATAATGCCGCCAAGATTATCTCCGCCACTGATTGTACCACTGAACTCACAACGCTCAATCTGCATCTTCTTGCCTTCGGCGCAAAGTCCGACTATACCTCCGTTGCTGTTACCTATGGGGGTAATGGTTGATGAACACTTGCAGTCTTGTACATAACTGTCAGCATTGTCATTGAAACCCAATATTCCACCTACATACCAACCTCCTGAAATAGCGCCGGAAACATTGCAGGACTTGAATGTTGACTCAGCGTTTTTGGTCAAGGCACAAATACCTGCCACATAGCCTTTTTCTACTGTTGTGACTGCTCCGGAGACTGTGCAGGCATTAATGACAACGCCGTTTTCTGCCTGTCCCAAAATGCCACCAATCTTTTGTCCGATAGAGTTTACAGATGCTTCAACCGTACAATTTGAGATTTCCGAAAACTGACTGACTATTCCGGCTATGCCTCCGGTGTTCTCACAGTCATTAGTCTGATTTACTTTTCCCTTTACGGTGCATCCGGAAATCTTACCGCTGTCGAAGTGGCCCACAAT
>JBJEJT010000292.1:0-9823 GCA_051878255.1 Candidatus Cryptobacteroides sp.
CGACGAAGACGGACGCCCCACCACGACTGCCCTCACAGGCACCTGGGACAAGACCATCACCCAAATCAACACTTACGCCGACGATTTGGACCTTATCAGCATCAATGCTTATGACCCGGTTGTTTACAGTGTCCACTCTTCACTCGCAAGCCAGAATTTCGGCAAACCTTACATCATTTCCGAGTTCGGGCCTCTGGGAACCTGGGAAGAGACTGTGCCGAAGACGGAATGGGATTCTATGATTGAGCCGACCGGCAGCAAAAAGGCTGAGGATTACAAGAAGATTTACAACGAAAGCATTCTCGCCCATTCAAGCGAAGGTTGTCTGGGTTCTTTCGTGTTCCTCTGGGGTTACCAGTCCCACGGTGATGTCCTCACCTGGTATGCGATGTACGACCAGTTCCAGAAACAGGCTCTCCCTGCAGCAACGGTTATGTCCGAACTGTGGAAAGGCGTTGCTTCATCAGAGCATAATCCTGTGATTTCCGAAATGAAGCTCAATGGCAAGACGGCTGACCAGAATGTCAAGATTCCTTCATCCGAACTTGCCTCTGCAAGTGTCGTGGCAAGCAGTCCCGACGGAGCTGCGCTGAGTTATGACTGGAGAATCGTAAGGGATGTGAGACTGGAGGAAGGCAAGACAATGTCGGGCATCTCAGGTCTGATTCAGGGCAAGCCGGACCAGAACCTGTCATTCAAGGCTCCTTCGACTACCGGCAACTACAGGCTTATAGTATATGTCCGGGATGCAGCCAGCAACCTTGCCGACGTTGCAGTGATTCCGTTCAATGTCACGGATTCCGGCACAGGCGGAGGTTCCATAGACCTTGAAGACGGAGATCTCGGCGGTGATGCCATCGACGGCTGGGAAAAGGGAAATCATATAAAATAACACCACAGAAACTGATATATAATGAAAAAGATTTGTTTGTCTTTGGCAGCAATCGCTGCGGTACTTTCAGCCGTGAGCTGCAACAAGAATGAAGGCGCAATTGCTGACAACACTCCGAAAGAAGACGGATGTGTGCTCATTGCAGAAGTGGAACCTGGGGCAAAGACTGTCACAGACAGTGATTTCAAGGTGAACTGGGCTGAGGGTGACGACCTCGCGGTATATACCTGGCCTACGGGTGCGGCACTCCCTGAAGATGCTTCTGTCTGGAGAGCTGCCGAGCCCGTCGTCTTCACCGCTGCCGAGGTCAGTGGGACTTCTTGCAGATTCACCCTTGCTTCAGCCGATCCTGAAAATACTCTGGCAGAAAATCCTTACGATGCCAGGCTCTCTGCCTTCAATGCCCGCTATGCTGGTGGAAACCTCGACTGGGGCGTAATCTATCCCGGACGTATGGCTAATGCTTCAAGACCGGGTATGGGCATAGTTGTATTCGGGGACCAGGAAAGAGTGAACTGCGCCCAGATAGGCAATGACAATGTGAGCCATCTCGCACAGCAGGATGTCCTCTACGGAACAGCGTCGAATACCCTCAGCCCAGTTGTGAAGATGCATCACGTGGGTACAATGGTCGAGTATGTCGTCAAGAATACCGGTGAGACCCCATTCGTTGTGAAAACCGTTAAAATCAAGGTTTCTTCAGCCAGCATCGGGGGACAGTTCCGTTTCAATGTGATGACCGGCAGTATGGTCGATGTGATGACCGCGATTAACGAATGTCCTCTTTATGTAATTGATGCAGAGGCTATACCTGTAGGTGGGGAGGCGAAGTTCTATCAGATCCTGGCTCCTTTCACTCTTGAGGTAGGCAAGACTGCCGAAATCACCGTAATCACGGACCAGGGCAGCTACAAGAAGACTATTACTGCTGAATCAACCATTGGCTTCGTTGCCGGCCAGCAGAACACGATTGATGTGGAAGTCGCATTTGAAGAGAGTGGCGAAGAAGAAGGTGGCGAAGAGGGAGAGGATGTCACTCTGGTTCAGCACCTCATTCCGGAGACCTGGTTCAGCTCAGGTGTCAGTCTCGGATGCTATTTCAATATGGCAAATGGTGATAAATATGTTTATGGGGGAGAATTCAGCCAGGCAGATGTGGACATTGTCGCGTTCAGGGGGTCATCAAATACTGCGCTTACATTTGCCGCACCTACTGATCAGGCTCTTCAAGACTATGTTGACAATTCAATAAAAGGCTGGACAAGCATAAATGCCACGAAGGTCAAGAAAGTTGAAATCAGTTCCGACGAGGTAACGAAACTGTCTGAAATCCGGAATGCCTATGATGCGGCTTCCGGAGATGGTGAGGAAAGATGTGTTCTCGGTCTTGATGAGTCAGCTGTCGTCAAGACGGTAGATGGAGAATATGCCCTTATAACAGTGACAGGCGGAACCAAATATGGTGATCTTTGGGGAAGTTTTGAACTGAGCCTCAAAACAGTAGAATAACAGTCTGTTCCTCCGTCAATGAACAAGACAGTCAAGATATGGCGCCTTGCGGCACTGATCGCAATTTCATCCGGTTGCAGCAAACAGCCGGATGAAATGATTGGCACAGGACCGGGCTCTGTGGATTATGTGCTCTATGCCGAGGATGTGACGACGAGAACAGCCACTGACGGTTCATTCAATGTGAAATGGACCGACGGGGACAACCTTGCGGTTTACGTCTGGCCTGCCGATGCCGCAGTCGTAGATGACACGGAATACTGGCAAAAGACCAATCCCGTGGCTTTTGTTGCAGAAGCCGGGGATGTCAGTCCGAGACCTTTCAGTCTTTCGGAGACCGATGTGGAGAACTCTGCCACGGGTGTCGCCTATTCAGATCGTCTTGATGCCTTCAAAACCCGTTTCCGCAACAACAATTCCCTGAAATGGGGAGTAATCTATCCCGGATGGCAGTCTTTCGCTTCCAAACCTGGAATGGGTATCGTGGAGTTCGGCAACAATTACCAGGAAGGCAACGACAATATGGAGCGTCTTGCCTGCCAGGATGTGCTTTGGGGCACGGCGGTAGGTAAAACGCCCACGGTTGGGATGTGCCACATCGGGACTATGATGGTTTATACCGTAAAGAATGCGACAGCGTCTCCGTTTACTGTAAAGAGCATCACAATCTCTGCCCCAGGTGTGACGATTGCCGGAAAATTCCGTTTCAATGTGTTTGAGGGCACGATTGACAGTTGCCAGGAGTCTAAGACTGAATGTAAACTCGGGGTGACGGATGCTGCTGCCATTCCTGCAAACGGCTCGGCAGTCTTCTATCAGGTGCTGGCTCCGTTCACTATGAATGCTGGCAGCAGCCTCACTATGAGCGTGGAGACGGACAAGGGTACCTGGTCCAAGCAAATGACTTTCACTGCGGCAAAGAAATTCGAAAGCGGCAAAAGAAATACCGCGACGCTGGCTGTGGTAGGTCTGGAGCCACCTGCGGTCGAAATCAGGGACAAGAAACTCTATGTGAACGGCGAGGAGTTCTTCGTCAAGGGAGTCGCCCTCAACGGGGACAACAAGGACTCATCCGGAAAACAGGAATTCTGGAAGGATGCCAAGGCTGCCGGGGCAAATGTCGTCAGACTCTATTCTGTCACGAGCCAGTCCAAGACCCTGCTCGACGAATTGGCTGCAGACGGAATGTATGCCTATGTCGGCCTGAACGTGGGTCGCATCATCGACGGCTTCGATTATACCAGCAATACAGCCAGGGACAACCAGAAGATAGCCTTGAAAAGCATCATCAACAATCTCAAGGGCCATCCTGCCATACTTATGTGGTGCATAGGCAATGAATTGGAACAGAACAACCTGCCTGACGGCAGCGGTCAGATTGACACATTCGATTCCGAGGCGGGGAAAAATCTCTGGGCAGACGTGAACGAAATCTCGCAGTACATCCATTCCGTTGACAACCGTCCAACCACCTTTGCGCTCTGCTGGCCGTGGGGTGTAAACGCCAGGGTTCCTGATATAGATTTTATCAGCATCAACCAATATGCTCCAAGTGTTTACAGCCTCCACGCAAATATGATAGCCAAAGTCCCGGACAAGCCTTATCTCATCACTGAGTACGGTCCGCAGGGAACTTGGGAGGATGCGGTCGGAAAAACTTCCTGGGGAGGTTTGATAGAAGACTCCGGAAGCACGAAGGCAGGAGTGTGCAAGGATATCTATGACAATTGTATTCTTTGCCACAAGAATGATGGCTGCATCGGTTCATTCGTATTCCTCTGGGGCTACCAGTCACACGGTGCAGTGGCGACCTGGTATGCAATGTACGACCAGTTCTCGAAATATTCCCTGCCGTCAGTCGATGTGATGACTGAACTCTGGAGTGGTTCGGTTTCCAATCGCGCTCCGGTGATTTCGGATTCCAATTGTCTGACTGTCAATGGTAAGACTGCCGGGAACAGTGTCTATCTGAAACGAGGTGAGGCTGCGTCTGCATCAGTGGTGGCTTACGACCTTGACGGGGATGCCCTCAGTTACACCTGGAAGATTGTAAAGGACCAGTACCTGCCGGCAGGAACTCTGATGCAGGAAGTTTCCACAAGAATCGTGGGCACCGGAAGCAGCATCGTTTTCGAGGCACCTGATGAGAGTGGTGCCTACAGACTGCTGGTCTGGGCGCAGGATAAGGTGCATAAAAATGCGGATTTGGCTGTATTCCCGTTCTATGTCACCACTGAGGAATGTACAGACACCTATACATACGGTGATAATATCGACAAATGGGAGAATGGATACAATTTGAATTTCTAATAATATCTATAAACCAATGACAATTATGAAAAGAGAACATTTGGACACGCAATTGTACAGGTCGCCCGCTGTATAAGTTTTGAAAGTAGTGCCTGCCGAGTGCATTGCAGGAAGTCCTGCTCCGGAGGCCAGTATTTATTCTTGGGAGGATGGAAATGAGGAATGGTTCAAATAATTACGGGAAAGCTATGAAAAAGTATATATTTTTTGTAATGGCGGCAGCCGCAATGGTTGGTTGCAGCAAGAGCGAGGTTCCTTCAACTGACGGAGGCAAAAATGAGATTGACCAGAAATATGTCATTTATGTCGAGGATGTGACCAAGACAGTCACAGATGATTCATTCAGTGTGACTTGGACAGACGATGACAACCTTGCGGTTTACACCTGGCTTGAAAATGTGGATCTCCCCGACAAAGAAGCAGAATGGCAAGCAGCAAATCCTGTGAACTTTGTTGCAGCGTCAGGAACTCCTTCTCTACGGTCTTTCAGCCTTTCCGGGTCCGATGATGCAAATTCCCTTGCGAAAGAAGAGTATTCTACTCGTCTATCTGCATTCAAGGACCGCTATGGAGACGGCACATCCAGTCTTAAGTGGGGTGTAATCTATCCGGGCCAGCAGTCGATGGCATCATATTCGGGAATGGGTGTCGTGGTTTTCGGTGACTATACCCTTGTCCGTTCGCGTCAGGATGGCAACGACAATATGTCCCATCTTTCCTATCAGGATGTGCTCTGGGGTACGGCTTATGGTACTGCGCCAACGATACAGATGAAGCACCTTGGAACTCTGATGGTGTACACTGTCAAGAATGAAACTTTACCGGATTTCATAGTGAAGAGCATCAAAATAGCAGCCCCGGGTGCAAACATAGGCGGAGAATTCCGTATCAATGTGTTTGATGGCACATTTGACAGCTGTATGACAGCTTTGAATGAATGTACCTTGTGGGTAGAAAATGGCACTGCAATTCCTAAGGGAGGTTCTGCCAAGTTCTATCAGGTGCTTGCTCCTTTCACCTTGGAATCAGGCAATACGATTGCTATGACCGTGGAGACCGACAAGGGCACTTGGACCAAACAGATGACTCTCGATGCCGACAAGTCATTTGAAAGCGGAAAGAAGAACACGGCTACACTCAAAATTGATATTGACCCTACTCTGATAATACACGAAACAGGAACAGTTTCCTTCGGTAACGATTCAAAACTTTCCAAATATCTCAATCTTTCTAACGCAGAAATGATGTCCTGGAGTAGTGACTTCAACAGATCTGGCGAGGTTGATGCAATTGTTGCCCGTAATGGAGCGTATACAACCTTTGCAATAGCAGCTCCTGATTATCAATATGCTACTGCATTTGATACATCAATTGAGAACTGGGCAATAAAAAAGAGTACAAGATTCAAGAAAATCGCTTCTGACTTCGATGGTACGGAAAAAATGTCTGAACTCAAGTCAGCTTATGAGGCTTCTGGAGATGAAGCTGACAGAATTGACCTTTCGGTTGGTGATATTGTTATAGCCAAGACTGTTGAGGGTAATTATGCCCTTATAAAATTCACTGCTGGAAATACGGATGAAAGTGGAGCTTGGATCGATTGGTCCTTCAGTCTAAAAACTGTAGAATAAATGACAACAAGAAGATCCTTCCTGAAAACATTGGGAGCGGTGGCTGCGACAGCAGCCGTCGCCCCCGATTTGGCTTTTGCAGGCGAGAAATCGTCCCGCAAAGGCAGCTACAATCTGAAGAACCATCCTGTACGGCTCGACAGTTCCTGGGATGTCATCGTTGTCGGTGGCGGCCCCGGAGGCTGCACGGCTGCGATTGCTGCTGCAAGAGAAGGTGCCAGAACCCTGCTCATCGAGGCCAACGGAATACTCGGCGGTATGGGCACTGCCGGAATGGTGCCGGCCTGGACCCCGTTCTCCGACGGGGAAAAGATGATTTACAGGGGCCTTGCCGAGAAAATCTTCAACGAATCGCTCAAGGGTGTGCCTCACGAGCCCAAGGGAAAACTCGACTGGGTGAACATCAATCCGGAACACCTTATCAGGGTATATGAGGATATGGTCACCGAAGCCGGAGCCCGAATCCTCTTCTTCTCAAGAGTCGCCGCAGTGGAAATGGCTGCCGACGACACCATCGATGCCCTGATTGTGGCCAACAAGAACGGTCTCACCGCATTCAAGGCGAAAGTCTTCATCGATGCCACAGGCGACGGCGACATCTGCGCCTGGGCGGGTGCGAAATGTATGAAAGGCGACGAGAACGGTGTCGTCCAGCAGGCGACCCTCTGCTTCGAGATTGCGAACATCGACACCGGCGCCTGGCTTGCCGGTCCGAACCTCCACTCCGACAACAAGCAGAGTCCTCTTTACGACATCATTGCCGGCGGCAAGTATCCAGATGTCGAAGCCCATATGTGCCTCAATCTGATAGGCCCTGATGTGCTCGGCTTCAATGCAGGCCATCTGAATGTGGACTCCACGGACCCTTGGGATGTCTCCAAGGCAATGATAAAAGGCCGCAAAGTTGCCGTCCAGTACCATCAGGCGCTCAAGGAAATGGCCCCTGCCGTGTTCAAGGATTCGTTTATCGTCCGCACCGCCAGCGCTCTTGGCGTGAGGGAGAGCCGCCGCGTCGTGGGCGACTACATCCTCACTGCCGATGACTGGAATGCACGCCGCGTCTTCGAGGACGAAATCGGGCGCAACAGTTATTATCTGGATGTCCACAAGCCGGGCTTCGTGCCTGTCCACTACGGAAAAGGCGATTCCCACGGTATTCCATACCGCTGTCTGACACCAAAGGGTCTGAAGAATGTCCTCGTGGCAGGCCGCTGCATTTCCTCCGACAGCCAGGTCTTCGGCTCAGTCCGGGTGATGCCTTGCTGTCTTGTCACCGGAGAGGCCGCTGGAATTGCAGCGGTGCAGGCCATAGATGATTGCGGATGCAATGTCCACGATGTCGATGTCCGCTATCTCCGCAAGAGACTGAAAGAAGAAGGTCAGTATTTCCTTTGATTTTGTGAATCTTAAACAATGCTTATGATGAAAAGAGTATTTGGATTTGTGTTTATGCTGCTTGCCCTCTCATCCTGTTCAATGCAGGAGGGGTACAGGTTGGTCTGGAGTGACGAGTTCGACGTTGATGGACCGGTAAATGCCGAGAACTGGAATTTCGCCCGAGGTTTCGGATACAATATGGAGGAACAGTGGTATCAACAGGACAATGCCTTCTGTGAAAACGGATGCCTTGTAATCGAGGCGAGAAAGGAAAGTTTCCCCAACCCTGATTATGACCCTGCATCAGAATTCTGGGGCGACAGGCGTGAAATGGTAAACTACACCTCTTCCCGCATCAATACGGCTGAAAAACGGGAATTCCTCTACGGCCGCTTTGAGATGAGGGCGAAAATTCCGACCGCAGGTGGAGCCTGGCCGGCTTTCTGGACTCTCGGTTCCGGTTGCGAGTATGGCGGAATGCGCTGGCCTGAATGTGGGGAAATCGACATTATGGAGTATTATCCCCATATGGGCATTCCGTCCGTACTTGCCAATGTGGGCTGGTACAACGGGGATTATATGAATGCCGAATGGAGTTCCAATACCGTCCCGATGGAAAAACTCCTCGAAGATGACCCTCAATGGAAGGAGAAATTCCATATCTGGATGATGGACTGGGAAAAGGACAGCATAAAGCTTTATCTCGACGGGCAGCTTGTGAACGAAACTACGTCGGATGTGATTCTCGCCCAGGGAAAGCGTGGCGACTACAACCCGTTCCGCCATCCGCACTATATTCTTCTGAATCTGGCTCTCGGCGGAGTGAACGGAGGTCCGATTGACGACTCTGCCTTCCCTATGCGCTATGAAATCGATTATGTAAGGGTATATCAGAAATGAAAAAAGTTGTATTCCTCATTGCACTGCTGCTTTCCGCCTCTGCAATGATGTCGGCAAGAGACTATGTGCTTGCTTCGCCTGACGGAAAGAATGTCGTCACTGTAAACACCGGTGAAAAACCGGGCCTGAGCGTTTGTGTGGACGGTGTTGAACAGTTTTCCTTCTCCGAAGTGTCTATGAAGGTTGGAGAGGGCAGATGGGGACTGGACGGCAAGTTTCAGTCTGTGAAAATGGAATCCCTCGACGAGGATGTGGATTTTGTCGTGCCTCGCCGCTTCGCGCGTATGAGGAATACCTATAACTCTCTCAGACTCAGGTTCCGGGACTATGACCTGGAGTTGCGCTCCTACGATGACGGAGTTGCCTACCGCTTTGTCGGAAAGAAGGATGCCGTTGCGGAAATTGACGAATCTGCATCTGTGGCCTTCCCGTCGGATTATGAGTGCTATGCTCCATTGACCGACAATTATCAGAACTGGTTTGAAAAGCCCTACACCATTGCTCCGGTCAGCCAACTGGACAGTTCCCTCGTTTCGATGTGTCCGCTGATGGTCGACACGGAAAACTGCCATCTGCTCTTTGCCGATGCCAATCTCTATGATTATGCAGGTTTTTTCCTGCGTCCTGCCCGTGACGGGTTCACTTTGGAATGGCCGAAGTACCCTGCCACTTACGAAATGGTGGACTGGAACAATAAGAGGTATGCGGTAGAACGCTATGACTATATCGTCAAATGCAATGCAAAACGTGCCTTCCCCTGGAGGGTCGTGGGCATCTTCCCGAAAGACAATGATGCGGCAATGCTCACGAGCGAACTGGTCTATCTTCTGAGTGATGCTGCGGAAGGGGACTGGTCCTGGGTAAAGCCAGGGAAAACACTCTGGGACTGGTGGATGGACTACAATATCTATGGAGTGGATTTCAAGGCCGGCATCAACACGGACACCTATATGTATATGATCGACCACGCCGCCGCCCACGGTTATGAATATCTCCTCA
Organism: Candidatus Cryptobacteroides sp.; assembly: GCA_051878255.1. Taxonomy (GTDB): domain Bacteria; phylum Bacteroidota; class Bacteroidia; order Bacteroidales; family UBA932; genus Cryptobacteroides. The sequence goes on from JBJEJT010000292.1 coordinate 9,619, forward strand.
TAGATGAAGGCTGGGCCGAGCACGATTGCACGACTCGTCTCAATCCTGATGTGGATATGCCTGCCATCTGTGCCTATGCGCAGGAAAAAGGTGTGGGTATTCTCCTGTGGGTTAAATGGGTGAATCTCGACAGGGAGATGGAAAATGTCTTCAAGATGGTTTCCGGATGGGGCGTAAAGGGGCTCAAAATCGACTTTATGGACCG
>JBJEJT010000293.1:0-2383 GCA_051878255.1 Candidatus Cryptobacteroides sp.
TGGTAACCCCGTTCAAAAACGGAGAAGTGGATTTTGACGCTTTCTCCGAGCTTGTTCGCAGGCAACTGGATGCCGGGATACATTTTCTCGTGCCACTTGCCACCACCGGAGAGACCCCTTGTCTGGAGAACGACGAAAAACTCCAGCTGCTGGTACGCTGCCGGGAAATAGTGGATGATTATGTACTCCGTACCGGCAGGCGTGTGCCCATCGTGGCAGGAGCCGGCACCAACTCCCTCAGGCAGACGGTCAGGAATATGGAATTCTTCTCCCCTCACGGGGCAGATGCCTTCCTGGTCGTGGTCCCTTATTACAACAAACCCACCCAGAAAGGTCAGTACGAGTATTTCAAGGCAGTTGCAGGGTCCACGGACAAGCCTGTCATCATCTATAATGTCCCGGGACGCACGGGAGCCAATATGGAGGCTGAAACCTGCATCCGTCTCGCCCACGACGTTCCCAACATAGTGGGTATCAAGGAGGCTTCGGGCAGATTCTCCCAGATAGCGGACATCCTTGCAGGTGTCCCGAAGAGTTTTTCCGTGCTCAGCGGCGATGACGACATCACGATGCCGATGATGAATGCCGGAGCGACAGGTGTCATAAGCGTGGCATCGAATGTGGTTCCGGAACTGATGGTCGAATTCGTGGAGGCTCTCGGTGCTCCTGAAGTGTGCGGGGAGGGGTTCATTTCCGCCCCGGATATGATGAAGTCTTCAGAACTCTTCTATCGGCTCAGACCATTCTTCTCCGCCTGCTTTGTGGAGAGCAATCCTATTCCGGTGAAGGCTGCCCTTTCTCTGTTGGGATTGATACAGAATGAATTGAGACTGCCTCTTGTGCCTTGCTGCGGGAATACGGAAAGGCTTATGAAGGAAGTTCTCGAAAATCTCGGATACCTAAAATAATCAACCGGATATGACAAAACAGGAATTTTCACAGTTCTGCGATGCTCTTGAAAGGGGCGAAATCAGGGTTGCAGAGAAGAAAGACGGCAAATGGACGGTCAATCCATCCGTCAAGGAACGTATTCTGGAGGGTTTCAGGATAGGCAGCCTTGTGCAGATGGGAGATTTTGTGGACAAGGACACCGTGCCTGCGAGAGTTTTCAGCCCTGCCGACGGGTTCAGGCTTGTGCCGGGGGGAAGCAGCGTGCGCAGGGGAGCATACATTTCAAAGGGAGTGGTGATGATGCCGCCGGCTTATGTGAACATAGGTGCCTATGTGGATGAGGGGACGATGATAGACTCCCACGCCCTTGTGGGTTCCTGTGCGCAGATAGGCAAAAGGGTGCACATTTCCGCAGCATCCCAGATCGGCGGAGTGCTCGAACCTGTGGGGGCTCTTCCCGTAATCGTGGAGGATGATGCTTTCATCGGTGGGAACTGCGGTATCTACGAGGGCACGCTGGTGTCATCCGGGGCAGTTATCGCAACAGGTGTGATAATCAATTCATCCACAGCGATTTATGATGCCACGGACGGCTCGTGGATAAGACCGGACGGGACGGGGCGCATAGTCGTGCCTGCCGGCGCCGTGGTGGTTGCCGGGTCAAGACCTGTGAAAAAGGGTCCGGGGGCATCGGACGGAATCCAGATTTATTGTCCTGTGATTGTGAAATACAGGGATGACAAGACGGCTGGTTCCCTTCAACTGGAGGATTTGCTGCGTTAGTCCTTTTTGAATCAACTAAACTACAATACTTATGATGACTACCAACCAGGAGTTCAAAAACTCCGCACTCTCTGTCCTCAGGGGGAATTGGGCAATTTCTGTGCTTGCCACGCTTGTGTATATTGTCCTGATGTGCATTGTTACCGGTGCGACCTCCATTTACCAGATTATCAACGACCCTTTCTCAGAAACACTGCTGGGGTTGTCCGGGGGAGGCTCCCTGATATTGATACTTCTCGTGGGCTACCCGATTATGGTTGGCTTTGCCTACTCTTTCTGTGCATTCTACACGTATTCGGACTCAAACTTGGTTCAAAATACTTTCAGCTATGGGTTCAAGCATTATGGCAGAGCCATTGGAGGAATGCTTCTCGTGGACATCTTCACGATTCTTTGGACGCTCCTGTTTGTGATTCCGGGCATAGTCAAAGCTTATTCCTATGCCCTGACTCCGTACATTCTCATCGATGACCCTCAGATTTCAGTCCGCGAGGCTATCCGAAAGAGCCAGCGGATGATGACCGGACAGAAATTCAACCTTTTCTATCTGCAGCTCAGTTTCATCGGATGGTTCCTGCTCAGCTGTATCTCCGGCGGGATCGGTTTCCTCTGGCTGGTGCCGTATTATATGACATCCCAGGCAGTTTTCTATCGTAACCTCAAGGACAATCTTCCTGCCTGACTTTACGGGACGAGTCCTTCGGGCAGT
>JBJEJT010000294.1:0-2377 GCA_051878255.1 Candidatus Cryptobacteroides sp.
CGAGGTGTGCGACAACTGGAGATGGGGAAGTGCCTGGAACCTTCCTATAGAAGAGTTGATGGAGGTGATGTACAACGCGGTCGAGAACGGCTACACCATCGCCTGGGGTGCGGACGTGAGTGAAAAGGGTTTCACCCGCAGCGGTCTTGCCACCGTGCCTGACTACGAACAGAAAGTCACTGCCGGTTCAGACCAGGAAAGATGGGTAGGCAAGTCCGAGAACGGCAAGGAGGAAGTCCAGGCGGCAGAGGAAAAGGTCATCACCCAGGAGATGCGCCAGATTGCATACGACAACAAGGAGACCACTGACGACCACGGTATGCACATCTACGGTCTTGCCAAGGACCAGGACGGCAACGACTATTTCATCGTGAAGAACTCCTGGGGCAAGGCTGGCGACTATGAGGGTATCTGGTATGCTTCCGACGCCTATGTGCGCTACAAGACTCTCAACATAGTCGTACACAAGGACGCCCTGCCTAAATCCATAAGGAAGAAGCTCGGCATCAAGTAACTATGACAAGTCCGGTAAAATATATCCCCAATACTGTCACATCGATGAACTTGTTGTGTGGCGTGCTGGGGATATTGTGCTCTTTTGAAGGACATTTTCCCCAGGCTTTCGGCTTTATGCTCGCTGCGGCTGCCTGCGATTTCTGCGACGGTCTGGCTGCACGCCTGCTCAAAGCCTATTCCCCTATGGGAAAGGAACTCGACTCCCTTGCGGATATGGTGAGTTTCGGTGTCCTTCCGGCAGTGATGCTGAGCATTTTCATCAGGACTGAGGTAGTTGCAGGCAACACCGGATGGGCTTGTAGCCTGGCGGTCTATTCCCCTCTTCTCATTGCGGTGTTCTCAGGTCTCCGCCTTGCGAAATTCAATGTGGACGAGCGTCAGACGAACAATTTCATAGGTATTGCAACACCGACCTGCGCTATGATGGTGGGGTCCCTCGTGAGCTGTGCCTCAATATATGCTTCCGATGCCCTCCGTTCAAATCCCGCTTTCGTCTATTGGGCTTCTCCGCTGCTTTCGATTCTGCTTTCGATGCTTCTCGTGAGTGAAATCCCTATGTTCGGGATGAAGATAAAGAAAGGAGTGAACCTGTTTTCAGGCTTGCAGGGTAAGTTGAGGATAATATTCCTTGCCGGGGCATTGGCTGCGGTGGTTGCCGTGCCTTGTCTGCACCTGCATTTTTCAGCCATCTTTTTCCCGGTTTTCGTTTTTTACGTACTGCTTAACATTCTGGCATATCCCTGGACAAGAAAACTATGAAAAAGACTTTGAGCATATCCCTACTGGTACTCGGGCTTTGTTCCTGCGGCGGCAGGGACCAGAATCAGGTCTTGCCTCTGCCCTATGTCAGCAGAGCCTTGACCGACACCTCCTTTTTCGGCTATGACGCTCTGGCGGACTATTCTCCGCAGGAGGTCCATTCGGCAGTGGCTGTGATAGGGGATTTCGACGACTGCTTCTATATGACCGGCGTTTTCGTGTCGGCGGATTTTTTCGACAATATCAACGGCAGGGAGAATCCCGATGAACTCCACGACTTTGCAGGCGAGACATTCGCCCCGGTTTTCGATGTGGCAAATTCGCCTTATTCCGGCTTCATAAGCGCCGGGAACACGGAAGCACTCAGGGAGACTGCTGTCGCTATGGCTGTGGCATCTTTGGGAAAACGCTGTTATTCGAATATGTACGAGAGTACTCCGGGTGCGGAGAGAATGGGTTCCAAGGCTGTCGTGGTGGCTTCGCCTTACCTGTGCGCCTATGCCTTTACGGACATCTGCCAGCTTTTCCATTCAAATCCTCCGGTGGTGTCTGCAGTGGACAGGATGTTTCTCTCCGCGTTGGACGGGGAGGGATGCGTGCTCATAGCCCCTCGGGAGGAACTGGAAGACGGTATCTACGGTCAGGTCTGGGAGAGGCTGTCGGCGGAAACCGGGGGCAATCTGCCGGAGTACATCGAGTTCCCGCAGACCGGGAATACCAGGGAGTCGTTTTTTGCCCTTTTGGACACTTGTCTTGTGCAGGGCAGGGAACTCAGGCGGCTGATGTTCGTTCCGTCCGGGAACCTGAAATACGACGAATTCGAGTCCTTGCTCTCCGAAATCCGCACTTCTCCGGGCATAGATATGGAGAATTACCGTTCCGTGCTCTCCGAGGACTTCAGGTTCGTGGATGCCTACAGGGAGGCTGTCAAGTCCACCTACGGTATGTTGCGCTCCCGCAATCTCTTCACCCATCGTATATCCTATCCGGAGGTTCGGGCATTCGTGACCGTGCCTGCCAACGACATTCCTTTGGAAAGCAATGATTTCGGCGGACGCATAGCCGGAAAATACAAGTATAACCATTCGGCTGATGCAAGTGT
>JBJEJT010000295.1:0-2372 GCA_051878255.1 Candidatus Cryptobacteroides sp.
AGTTCCGCATAGGTCACAGAATCGGTCACAACTACGGATGCACGCCGGGACACGAAGACAACAGCATCACTTCAGGCCAGGCGATAGGTCAGAAAAACACGGTGGTGGCAATCTGGATGGGATATACGTTCCTGACTCCGGAGACCTCGATAGTCGGCGGATTCTACAGCATCTGGCACAACCTCTACAATTCCTGGGAGATAAACCGCCACGAAAAGCATTAGGAATTCTGTTCAGCCATCTTCCTGTCCAAAGCTCTCTGGAACGCCCTTGCATTCTTGAGATGTTCGGAGTAGGTGGCTGCAAAAAGATGTCTCCCGTTGAACTCCGGACTTGCACAGAAGAAGATGTAATCGTGACTGGCAGGGGAGAGCACCGCTTCCAGACAAGCCTTTGACGGAATGTTGATCGGTGCCGGAGGCAGTCCTGCGTATTTATATGTGTTGTACGGAGAATCCACGCTGAGGTGCTTCTTCAGGACACGGTTCAGGCTGTAGTCGAAACAGAAGCATACGGTTGGGTCTGCCTGGAGTTTGATGCCCTTGTGCAGCCTGTTCAGATAGACGCCGGCAATGATCGGGAACTCGTCTGCCTGCAGGGTTTCGCCTGCCACTATGGATGCCATCACGGAAACTTCCATAGGAGTGAGCCCCTGTGCCTGTGCCTGCCTGATTCTTCCGTCAGTCCAGAACCTGTCATATTCCTTTTTGAATCTGTCGAAAATCTCCCTGATGCTTGCAGTCCAATACATCTGATAGGTGTCCGGGAGAATCAGTGCGAACACGTTTTCCGGAGTGAATCCGTAGTCCGAGAGGAAAACGGCATCGTTCAGCGCAGATGCTACGGTCAGGGAATCCACCATCATCTGGCTTGAAATCACCTTGGCAAGCTTTTCTTTCGTCCTCAATGTGCCGGACAAGGTCAGACGGCACGGCTCCTGCCAACCGAAAGCGAGCATACGAGCCACATACACTGCTGGATAGTCCTTTTTCACGGGATAGTATCCGGGCTTGATGCCCTGGGACGTCCCTGTCCTCCTGAAACACCTTTCGAGACTGCGTCGGCTCAGGGCACGGTTTTCCGCACACAGTTCCTCCATTACTTCCTCCGGCGTGGTGTCAGGGTAAACATAGACCGCAAAATCGGTTTCAAATCCGGGACGGCGGTTGTCAATGTAATATATTGTTGCGACAGTCGTTGCCGCAGCAAGCAGGAGTGTCCCTGCGATGGCGAGTGAGACGAGTATCTTCTTTTTCATAGTTGTCTGCCTGAGTTTCGCAAATGGGGATTTATCTTAACAGGACCAGGTCTCCTTCCTCGAAATCCTGAACTCCCTTGTTGAGCTTCCTGAGGCTCGAAAGCCGAACCGCATATCTTTGGGACAGTTTCCAAAGGTCATCCCCCTCCGTCCAAACGTGTTTGTCAAGGTCTTTTGCAGCCCCGTTTTTCTTTTTCTGAAGATATATGATGTCGCCCGGATTCAGTTCGCTCTCCTCATTCAAATCGTTGAATCTCAGTATTTCTTTTTTGAACAAGTGGAATTCCCGGGCAATGGACGAATAGCTGTCACCCTTGTCTGCATACACGAAAGCCACTCCGTTCAGGGAGTACATCTTGCGCGACAGATTGAAGCTGAAAGTTTCCATCTGCTTGCTGTCCAGAGGTTTTGGCGTTTCTATCTGCGCAGGGGACATAGGTCTGGCGTTCCCCTTGCCTGTGCCGGAGGACACTTTCTCATCTTTCTTTTCTGAATCTTTCCCAGTAGCGGCTCCGGAACCGTCTCCGTCAGCCGTCCCGCCGTCGAACCGGTACAGTTCATTCTTCTCGATGACAGCGATGAGTTTCGGAGCATAGTCCGGGTCGGTGGCATAGCCTGCCTTTTTAAGTCCGTAGCACCAAGCCTTGTAATCAGTGGGGTCGAGGTCGAAGAGGAATTTGTAGCGGTCGTTGTAGCGCAGGAAGTCCGAATGGTCCCTGTAGGATTCTTCAGGAGACTTGTATTTGCGGAAGCAATCGTTGGGATTGTCATCATCCCGATATATCTTCTCTCCTTTCCAGTTGTGGCATTTGATGGCGAAATGGTTGTTCCCCTTTGTGGCAAGCACGGATTTTCCGGATGCCGATTCCAGGATTGCCTGTCCGAGAATTATGCTGGCAGGGATGCCGCTGCGGTACATTTCCTCCACAGCCAGGTCTGAATATCTCCGGATATAAGTCGCGGTGTCATCTTTGGGTGCCGTGCCGGCAGTGAGACAGCAGAGCAACATCATCGTGACCGTTCCCGAAACTATGCGTTCAACTCTTTTTCTGTTCATAATCCACAAGTCGCTTTTCTATTTGCAGGACATAATGTCCAGAATCATCCTGTCTGT
>JBJEJT010000296.1:0-2370 GCA_051878255.1 Candidatus Cryptobacteroides sp.
CCTCCATCAATTCTTCTATAGGAAGGTTCCAGGCACTTCCCCATCTCCAGTTGTCGCACACCTCGATTATGAAAGGCTCGTAGAAAGGGTGGTGGGTAAAGGATGTGAGATTTACATAGTCATCTGTATTGATGCCGAGATAATCCCTGTAGGTCAGCGGGTTGAACACCCTGTCGCTGTCTTTGAACACCATAGGGATTTCTCCGAGGTAGGCGTCGAGTATGCCCTGGAATGCAGGCTTCCACGCCGTAGTGAGCTTGCAGTTCGGGTTGGTCACCAATGCTTTCACAAAGCCCTCGAGCACAGCGTCAAGCTCTGCCTGTACAGGAAGTTCCGTCCCGTAGTTCATACCGGAATAAACTTCCTGGGGCACGATTCCGTACTCCTTGATGACTTCAAAGACATCTCCGAATGAACTGCCTGCGGAGAATCCGAGTTTGCCGTCCAGACGGATATATTTCACAGCCCTGTCGAAATAGGCGTGATTGACGACGAACATTTCGCTAAGGTCCACTTCAATGCCTTTCTGGCGAATGATTTCGGATTCCACAAAGGAAAGTGCAGAATAACACCAGCAGGTACCTGACCTGTACTGATTCTTGACACTTGTCACGGGAGCCTGCTTCACGACAGTGAACTCCGGCTTGTCCTGTTTTTCCTCCTGAGCCGCCGCAGTGATGCCTGAAAGGACTGCGGCAATTAAAATCAATGTTTTCTTCATATCTGTTTTTCTTGTTTTCAACTTGATGCGGATTCTGTACTCGGAAATCCGGTCCAAATCCGACGCAACCTATCTTTTTCCTTAACGAATACTTGAAATCTTGCAAAGATAAGGTTTTGCCTCCTATTTTCAAAAGCAGATGTCCATTTTCGGGAGTTTTCCCGGGTATGCACGACTACTCTTTCTCAAGTTTGAGATTTGCCATATTCATACCCCAGCACCAGTTCTGCACAATCGGCACCGGCACTCCGTCCAGATTCTCCTGATAGAAGACCTCTTCCAGATAGGTGTGGGAATGTCCTCCGACCACAAGGTCCACATTCCTTGTACGGGACACGAGCACCTTGTCCGTGAACTCGTCCGGGCTCCCGTCGAATCCCAGGTGTGTGAGGCAGATGACCATATCGCATTTCTTCTTGGTCTTGAGCATAAGCGCCAGGGAATTGGTGACCTCGGCAGGGTCGATGTATTTGAGCTGCCTGGCTATTGCAGCATCCACGACAGGACGGACATCGGTGGTGAGCCCTATGATCCCGATCTTCATTCCTGCCTTCTTCACGATGGCGTATTTTTTCACATACTTTCCGATAGGGGTGCCGGAAAAATCGTAGTCCGCACACACCACCGGAGCCTTCACCCTTTTCAGGCGGCCGGCAAGCGCGTCGATTCCATTGTCGAACTCGTGGTTTCCAATGGTGACCACATCATATCCGAGGTCATTCAGGAAATCCACCTCGATCTCTCCGCCGAGTTTGGTAAAATAGGAACTGCCCTGGCTGAAATCGCCTGCGTGGAGCAGCAGTACATTGTCTTTCCCGTCCGCCAGCCTCACGCTGTCTATGTACGCAGCCCTTTCCAGGACCCCTCCCCTGCCGTAGAGAGACGTAGCCCTTTCAGGGTCGATATGGCTGTGGGTATCGTTCAGATGAAGTATCGTCAGTGTCTGGGCAGATGCCGAAGCCGCAACCGCCAGCACCGAGAGCGTCAAAATCCATTTTTTCATAATCAATGATGTCTTACAAAACCGTTACTCTGTCATCCGTGTGATATTCAATGGCTTGTCCAGCCTCCGTGAGTTTCCTTACCTTGTCCAGCATAATGTCTATTATATCGACGTCATAACTGACAAGATTGCGGGAGTTGCGGGCAAGATAGAGATTGTCCCCACCCTCGAGCAGAAAAGAAATGGTGGCTACCGAATACCATCTGTCATCGTCTATGGGAGCCCCATCGAGTTCGGCGGAAAGCAGTTTTCCGTCCTTGATGACTATCTTGCAGCCACCGAGCGCCTGCAAACGGGTTGCAGCCATAGATTCCAGGATGGCACGTATGTCCCTACCCTGCAGTTCGAGATAGACCACCTGATTCTTGAACGGGAACATAGACATCATATCGTCCAGGATTACCGGACCTTCGGGCATAGAAGTACGTATGCCGCCGAAATTGCCAACCCCGAAATCAATTTTCCTGCCCGAAAGAGCAGATACGCCCTCCATAATGTTGTCCACGAACCAGTTGGACAGCGAGGATTGCGGGGCTTGGGCGACCATCTCGCGTGTACTGCAGCCTATCACAGTCTTCACCTCAGCCATAACCGGCTGTACGGCAATCAGATGAGAGGCAGCCTTGGCAGTCGCGCTGCCTTTGGG
>JBJEJT010000297.1:0-9672 GCA_051878255.1 Candidatus Cryptobacteroides sp.
CATCAATAGAAATTACATTAGATTCTGTAACTTCGTTATCAAGTAGTTATACTTCTAGTACTTTTACTGTAAATGATGTAACATTTGGTTTTTCCAGTTGGCTCAAAAGTAGTCCAAATATTCAAGCAAAAGCAAGTACTACCAATTCTTTGTATAACTCAACTGCACTGCCAGGAAATATCAAGAAAATTACAGTAGAGCAAGGTGGGACGGCTAGAGCTATCACAGTATATGGTGGAACTTCTGAGAAGCCAACCAATGGAATCAATTCGCCATCGACAGCTTCAAAGATGGAATTTGATTTCTCTGGGAAGGAATATACTTACTTTTCAATAAAGACTCCAAGTAATGCAGTGTATTTCAATAAAATTACAATAGAATGCGAATGACTTCCATCCGGCGGCGGCGCCGGGGGTGAAGAACCCGCAGCAAGCGTAACCACCGGAGAAGTATCGGATATCAGTCAGACAGGGGCGACCCTGTCTGGCTCCTATTCGAATTTAAGCGGCACGGTTACAGACTCCGGATTCGTGTATGGCACGACCTCCGGAAGCCTCACGAATACATCCGCCACAGGTGTGCTCACCGACCTTGAACCGGGAACGAGATACTATTACCAGTATTATGTAACGGTGCAAGGCACAGGCGATTACGACTCTATGACGGAGACCTTCTATTCGGAGGAAAATTCCTTCGTGACCTCAGCCCTTAAGACCTGGCTGCAGAACTACGAGATTCCGGCAACGAACGGCACTGCCGTAACCCTCGGCAACACCTCGTACAACGGCAACTATTGCCACGAGACATTCGACGAGAAGTACGGGAGCACCAAGGCGTGCCGTTACGACACCTCCGACCAGGACCAGAAAGTGGTGACCCACACCTATTCCTACGACGGGAAGGTCGTCCGCAACTACAGTTTCCTCTACGACAAGGCCCGCAAGTCGGCCCTGTGGGTGGCATACGCCACCTCCAACAGCGGAGACTTTGCGGACAACGATGTGGGCAGAAATGATGCCTGGGCCTACGACCCGGCGCTGGACCAGGGTTGGCAGCAGAACCTCAGCGGAGCCTATTCGTCAAGCGGCTTGAGTTACGACCGTGGGCATCAGGTGGCTTCCAACGACCGTCAGACCACCGTCGAGCAGAACAAGCAGACCTTCTACTACACCAATATGACCCCGCAGTACCCCGCCCTCAATCAGGGTCAGTGGAACACTTTGGAAAGCAAGGTCCAGGGAGTGGCAGCCGCAACCACAGGAACGGATACTCTGTATGTGGTGACCGGCCCTCTGTTCGACGGCATATTGGGAACGGCGACGGACAAGAGCGGGGAGACCTGCGAGGCTCCGTCGGGCTATTGGAAATGTCTGATGAAATGCAGTTTCAGTTCCGCCGGGGAGATGACCGGGGCGGTGGGCTGCGCCTACCTCTTCGACACCAATTCGGAGAACATCGCTCCGACAGTGACGACGATCGACGCAATCGAGTCCCGCACCGGCTTCGACTTCTACTCCAACGTCCCGGATGCCCTCCAGTCCCAAGCCGAGGCGTCCTCCCACACATTCTTCTGATTTTCCGTCTTTGCCGGTCAGGACCGGCAATGATGCGCTCCACCGGAAGAAAATGACAGCCACTGACTGCTGCTTGCTGGTCAGTGGCTGCTTTTGTATGTTACATACTATATTTCTTCGGAGGATTATCTCTCGTACTCCACTCTCGCGCGGACATCCACCCTTTTATCGACGTATTTGGTCAGTTCATCGCGCACAGGGTCTGCCTTGTAGGCGGCGAGGTCCTGCCAGGTGTCAAAGTCCTCAATCAGCACCGCATCGTAAGCCGTAGCCGATTCATTGCGGTTCACTCCCACCTCGACGTTCTTCAATCCAGGGACGATGCCGAGGATTGCCTGATAACGTTCCTTGATGTCTTCTGCGATTTCGCGTGGAGTCTTGCCATCTGATGGCTTGAATTTCCACATTATTGTGTGTCTTACCATATTTGGGAATCATTAAAAATTTTCACTCGCAAAACCCTGCCGTGCCGATGCAGGGAACACCCTGGTGCAGCACGCCAACGCTTTCGTCTTTGCCGTCCATAAAGTTAGGCAGAAAAATGGATATAGCAAAAAATATTTATAATTTTGCGCTTCGCTACACCGTTCAGTAAGCGTTGGGAAATAATTTGGTACGGATTTGAATAAGGTTCTCAAGTTTTTTCTTAACGGTTGCTTGGGGGAATACGATGGTATATGGGCAAACGAATCAGCATAATTGTGCCGGTTTACAATGCGGCAAAGACTGTGGAATACACGGTGGGTTCAGTCCTGACAGCCGGTTTCGGCGGGGACTGCGAACTCATACTCGTGGATGACGGCAGTTCAGACGGTTCATCTGAAATCTGCGACAGCCTCTGCAGCCTTGCCCCTGGCATAAGGACCATACACCAGCCCAACTCCGGAGTAAGTGCAGCCCGCAATGCCGGTATGGACCTTGCCGGGGGCGAATACCTGATGTTTCTCGATTCAGACGACCTACTGCCCCAGACGGCACTCGAACATTGCCGCAAAGCCCTGGACATATCCCCGGACATAGTCATAGGCGGCTATTCAATGCGTTCTGTGTCGGGAAACACGGTCAGCCGCGCCCCTCTTCTGTACCGTCTCTACTCCGAATGGGAACTCCCGATGTTCTGGGATGACAACTACAGCTGCGACGGCAGTTACCTGAGACCGGTCTGGGGCAAGCTTTTCCTCCGTTCACTCGTGTACGGCGGCGAGCCTCTGCGTTTCCAGAAATCCCTGAGTTATGGCGAAGACTTCCTTTTCCTTTTCTCATATCTCTGCCGCTGCCGCAAAGTCCTTACGCTTTCCGATACCTTATATATTTACAGGGACGGTGGGAACGGACTGTCGGCGGATTTGTGCTCCGACAGACATCTGCATCAACTGATTCAACTTACCGGACTGTATTCCGGAGTGGCAGGGCGGCTCCGGGAGACCTTTCCGCAAAGCAGGGCGGTTTCCGGGCTGTACCACGACGATTTGGTGGGGAGGCTGGTCTGCCGTGCCCTGACCGTGTTTTCCACCCGCAAGACTGTGCTGTGCACCAGTGACAATATCTCCCGTTTCTACTCCCTTATGAGGGCGGATGCCTCTCTGGGTGGTCTGAAAGGCCTGTTCTCACTGCGGGCGGGGCAGATTCCGAATCTTCTGCTCTTCAAGATCGGCTCGCCACGGTTTTCCGAGAAGGTCTATAGGATAAGCGCTGCCTTTTGTGAACTGTTCCATCTGAGGCCGAAGCGGTATTGATTCAAGAAATTCTTATTGAAATGCGACTGAATATATTGATTCCCTGCATTAATGACAGCGTGAAAGATGTCCCGGCGGTCTTGTTGCCGCAAAGATCTGACGTCCGGTATTTCGTCTCCCATCAGGTGCCCGCAGACTGTGTGGGGATTGAAATGCCCGGGGGACTCGACCGTCCGGATGTGATCTATTCCTCATTCATAGGCAAAGGCGTGGCTCTCAATCGCAACCATTGTCTGGATATGGCACGTCAAGCCCCTCGTGAAGAGGATGAAATCTGCCTGCTGGCTGATGACGACATCCGCTATATGTCCGATTCTTTCGACACGGTTATGGACACTTTCCGTGAGAACCCGGATATTTCCGTGGCGGCGTTCAGGATTCGCACTCCCCAGGGTCAGCCAGACTACAAGAAATATCCAGACAGGACCAAGGATATACGTAAGATTCCCCTCAGCGGAAAATTTTATTTCAGTACCATTGAAATCGCATTCAGACTCTCGTCTGTCGGTGATTTGAGATTTGATGAGGATTTCGGCATCGGTGCGGCAAAGTGGCCGGAAGGCGGGGAGGAACCAGTCTTCCTGAGCGATTGCCTCAAAAGGGGTCTGAAGATGAGGTTTTTCCCGAAAGAGATTGTGGAACACGGATATATCAGCACCGGAAAGGCCCACAAGAGCGTGCGGAAGGCTCAAATGATGAGAGCCGTTGCCTGCCGTTGCCGTGGTCCGTTCAGCTTTGAAGCCATCCTCGGCTCATTGAGGGTGCTTTACCGCAGACTGCTCCGGATGGTATGACCGGGATTTTTGAAGAATGATGAAGTTATTTGTAGAACTTTCCTTAATTTTGTAGAAAATTGACAAGAGTATGAAACTGAAAGGAAAAATCATAACATCCGTGACAGTGCTGCTGCTTGCTGCTTTGGCACTTTTCGTTTACATCAAATTCTACTATGTCTTCGGCGAGGGAGTCAAGGCAGGAGAACTCAACTTCGTGGTTTACAAAGGCTATGTATGGAAAACATACGAAGGCAGGGCGATTCAGGCAGGTTTCCAGAAAGGGAGCAAAGGTGCCACCACGGCAGTGCAGTCCTACGAGTTCGACTTCTCGGTGGCAGACAAGGCGATTGCAGATACCCTGATGCGCTGCAGCGGTCGCAATGTCCAGCTTCACTACAAGGAATACCTCGGCGCACTCCCTTGGAGGGGGCAGCAGAGGTACATAGTGGACAGGATCGTCTCGGTGGAATAGAAAGTTTACAGTGATGCAGAAGAAAATTTTGTCACTCAGAGGCATTGCCGCAAGGAAAAGTTTCGGGATAATCAGAGCATTGGTTATCCCTGCTTTTATGCTCTGTCCGCTTTTTGCCGCCTCGGCGCAGGAAGGGCTGATTGGCACGCGCCAGGCATCCCGGGATGGTGGGACGCTCACGATGGAGGATGCCGTCTTCGGTAGGGGTTACAGGGTCAAGTTCCCGGAAATCAAGGGCTTCAATGATAGGAAACCGGATGCCGGGGAATCTCCGGCAGCCAAATCTTCCCGTGAGGACGGGCTTTCGACCATCAGGATAGACGGGGAAGTGGTGGTGCAGGCGGAGACAGGGGATATAGTCTATGGGGAAAGCGTGAGCCGCAACGAGTTCGGCATCGACGGCGGACTTTTCTGGTCACCGGACCGCAGGCGCCTCGCCTTTTACCGCAAGGACGAGTCCCGTGTGGGGGTGTTTCCTCTTTTGGACATCACCACCCGCACAGGTTCCCTCAAGATGATAAAATATCCTATGGCAGGCACGGACTCGGAAATCATCTCTCTTGGGGTTTACGACCTCTCTGCCCGTACTGTCATATATCTGAAAGTCACTGACTTCGATGAGGAACGCTATCTTACCAATGTTACCTGGAGCCCGGATTCGGAGGAAATTTTGGTGCAGGTCCTGGACCGTTCCCAGAAAAATATGCACCTGAACCGTTACAGTGCGGCGACCGGGGAGTATCTATCCACCGTCCTGACCGAGAGCAACGAAAGATACGTGGAGCCGTTGGACCCTCTGCATTTCGTGAGAGACGAAAAATCTCCGACAGGCTTTTCCGACCGCTGGTTCATCTACCGCACGGACAACCGCGACGGATGGCGTAACCTCTATCTCTGCAATAAGGAAACTGGTGAGGTTCAAAGGATTACAAAGGTGGATGCGGATGTGCAGTACCTCTATGACGACGGGCATTGGGTTTATTACCATTCCGCCGAGGTCAGTCCGGCTGAGCAGCATCTTTTCCGCACCGGGATATGCCGCGACCGCAATGGAGATTATTCCGTACCCCGTAAATTCGTCGCAGGGAGGCTTACCTTGGAAAGCGGGTGGCACGAGGTCTCCGGAATTTCCCCTGACGGCAGTTTCTTCGACCTATACAGCAGCCTGAACTGTCCTCCACAGGTATGGAAGTGCGTTGCCGGAACCGGGAAGCGGGAGCTGCTATTTGCCGCCGAGGACCCGTCTGCAGGCTATGGCTTCTGTGAAATGGATTTCGGCAGCATCAGAAGCGCTGACGGGAAGTATGAAAACCACTACCGTCTCATAAAGCCGGGAAATTTCGACCCGTCGAAGAAATATCCGGTGATTGTCTATGTCTATGGAGGTCCCCATTCCCAGATGGTCAATAATTCCTGGCTGGCTAACCTGCGATGCTGGGAAATGCTGATGGCGCAGAAAGGCTATATAGTTTATGTCCAGGACAACAGGGGTACACTCTATCACGGGGCAGAATACGAAAAGGCTATATGGCGCAACTGCGGAAAGGTGGAGATGGAGGACCAGATGGAGGGGGTCAGGATGCTCTGTTCCCTGCCTTATGTGGATTCGGAGCGCATCGGGGTACACGGATGGAGTTATGGAGGGTTTATGACCATTTCGCTTATGACTACCTATCCGGATATCTTCAAGGTGGGGGTTGCCGGAGGTCCGGTCATCGACTGGAAGTGGTATGAGATTATGTACGGCGAGAGGTATATGGATTCTCCGGACGCGAACCCGGAGGGTTATGCCTCCACTTCGCTGACAGGCAAGGCGTCCGCACTCAAAGGCAGGCTGCTCATCTGTCAGGGGGCAGTGGACGACACGGTGGTGCAGCAGCACTGTCTGAATTTTCTCCAATCCTGCATAGACCAGATGATTCCAGTGGATTATTTCACATATCCGGTTGCAAAGCACAATGTCTTCGGACGGAACCGCGTGCATCTGATGGACAAGGTGACTGACTATTTCGATTTATATCTGTAATTTTTGCGTTTGACCGAAATTCTGCTAACTTTGTCACGACTATTGATTTGACTGAATGATACTTGACTATAACCAAATGATTTGCATTATGAAAAAGTTTTTTGCAGCAGCCTTGACAGTCGTTATGGCTGCATCTGTCTCTTTCAGTGCTTCAGCACAGGAGAAGAACAGTCAGGACAAGGGATTCTGGTTTGATGTTGCAGCCTCTGCAGGAGGAATGATTACCCGCAATCCTGCCGGTACCGCAGCAAAATACGGAATGAACAGGGCATCCTATGGGGTCGAGGCGGTTTTCGGATACCGTTTCAACAATTATGTGGCACTCGGAGCCGGGGCTCAGTTCGTTGGCGAGATCAACCGCAGCGACGTTTCCGTGCCAATCATTGCGAGAGTGCGCTACGATATTCTTGACAGGATGGTGTGCCCATTCCTTGCAGTCGATCTCGGATATTCAGTATATCCTTACAAGACAAGTTCCCAATATGGCAGGGAAGGTCTCATCGGTTCCGGCACAATCGGCGTTGCAATCAAATCTGACGGCAACCACAGGGCTTACCTCGGTATCGTGGGTTCAGCCGTGCAGGTTTACAACCCAGGTGCATCGTGGATAAGGACTTTCAGACCGGAACTCCGGATAAAGATCGGTTACGAATTTTAATCTTGGGACAGGGATGAGGCTGCGGACAGTCCGGCGAGGAATCCGGTGCTGAATGCTGTCTGCAGGTTGTAGCCTCCGGTGTCGGCATCGAGGTCGAGGATTTCTCCGCAGAAATACAGGCCGGGCACCATTGACGATTCGAGGGTCTTTTTCCTGACTTCGTTCAGGCACACCCCTCCGGCGGTAACGACGCAGCGCTCATAGCCCACGAAGCCCTCCGCATCCAGAGTCCAGTTTTTCAGACACTGCCCGAGACTCCCCGTGTCGAGTCCCGGGTTTGTCGTTGTGAACGGGCGTATCAGTTCTGACGGCAGGAGTTTCGCCAGCAGCACCTTGAAGCGGTCCTTGTACGGGCGGGGCACTTTCCTGCCTCTGACCGTGGTCCAACTGCGCGGGTCGTCGTTGATTCCTTTCCACAGGCTTTCAATCCTGGACTCCAACTCAGCAGGTTCCACTGCCGGTTTCAGGTCTATGTGGAGTTTGACCCTGCCTCCGTTTGCCAGGGTTTTAACGGCACTGCGGCTCAGCCTGAATCCCAACGGCCCCTCCAGACCCCCGTCCGTGAAATCCAAATCTCCGAACTCGGAACCTGCCACCGTGCCGTCACATTCCACCGACAGCCTTACATTCCTCAGTTGCAGACCTTTCAGGGATTCTCCCAATCCGGTCAGGGGGACGCTGCGGTCTATGTGTCCCCTGATTCCCTCGTACACATTTTCACGGTATGGGGCATAGGAGGCAGTCGTGCGCTCCCTGCCCACGCTCACTTTATATCCTTTGGGAACTATTGCCGTCAGGGACGGGAAGCGGGGGACGATTCTGTGTCCGAAAGATTTTGCCCAGGCGTACCCGTCGCCTGTGGAGCCTGAGCCGGGGTAGGAGAGCCCTCCTGTGGCTATTATCACTTTGCGGCTCGTGAATACGGTTCCATCGGAGACTGTTACCCGGAAACCGGGACCTGGCTGTTCGGGGGCTATCTGGCTGACTTCTGCATCGCAACGCAGTTCGGCTCCTTCTTCCAGCACTTTGCGCTGTAGGGCATCCACCACGTCCGCGGCTTTATGGGACCGGGGGAATGCCCTGTTTCCCCTTTCTACCACGCAGGGACAGCCGCAATCTTCCAGCAGGTCCATCATCTGACCCGGTCCGAATGAGAAAAATGCCGGTTTGAGAAAATCTGCCTTTGTCTTTATGTGGGTTGAGAACTCAGACCATTCTGACATATTGGTGAAGTTGCACCTGCCTTTGCCGCTTATCATCATTTTGCGGGCTGGTCTTGGCATTTTTTCCAGTATCAGGAGTTTTAGATTGCCGGTCGGGGCCGGCAATGACGTTGCTGTGCCTGTCTGGGGCGGCAATGACGTTGCTGTGCCGATCTGGGCGGGCAATGACGTTGCTGTGCCTGTCTGGGGCGGCAATGACGTTGCGGAGCCGGTCTGGGGCGGCAATGACGTTGCGGAGCCGGTCTGGGGCGGCAATGGTGCCGTGGAACCTGTATGGGCCGGCAATGACGTTGCGGAGTCGGTCGAGAATGCTCCTATTGCTGCCAACAGACCTGCGGCCCCGCCACCTATGACAATTATATCGTACACCTGTGAATTTTCAAAAATATTTGTATCTTTGCAGTCCCTTTCGGAAACGATTGAGGACAAAGCCAGTTTAGCTTAGTTGGTAGAGCATCGCATTCGTAACGCGAAGGTCGTGGGTTCGAATCCCATAGCTGGCTCAATTTCCAAGCAGCGTGTCGTGTGACAGTTCAGCTGCAGCGGTGTCCGGCAGACATTCCAGATGATACACCGGCACCCTTTCCAGAATATCTGAGATATATCCGTAAAGTGCGTCAGTGGTTTCCTCGCAGTAGTTGAGCATAGGGGGAGCCGAAGGCAGGAGCGCACCTATCGCCTCCATAGAACTGAGCCTGCGGATTTTGTTGTGGGGAGCCTGGCTGAGCCGCACGATGCCGTGCAGTTTGTGGCTCTCATTCTTGTAGCAGGGAGTCTTGCCACTCCACGGCGAGCCGTAAACCATAATGCTTCCGTCTTCCTCCACCTTGACGAAAGGACTGTCATCATTGAGCAGGAATGACTCCGGGTACCTCTCCCTCAACAGCCGCGTATGTGTGCTCTTGCCGGTGCCGGATTCTCCGAGGAAAATCAGGGTCTTGTCCCCGAAGACATTTGCCGAAGTGTGGATTGCAAAGCATTTTTCGTTGAGCATCAAGTAGTTGAACGCCACCCACAGGGCATAGCGATAGATGGTGGCAGTCGCCTTGACGATGGAAATGCGCACGGTGTCGGAACCGATTTCCCAACTTTCCCAAAGTTCCTTGTCGCTGTGTTCCTCCCGGGTGAAGAAAAGGATTTTCCCGTCAAGTCTGTAGAAATTGCATATCACATCCTCGAATGACACGTCGAAAAACGGGGTCTGTCC
>JBJEJT010000298.1:0-9670 GCA_051878255.1 Candidatus Cryptobacteroides sp.
GCGCAAAATGAAAGATTCGGCACTCATAGTCGTGGATATGCTCTACGATTTCATAGACGGAACTCTTGCCTGCCAGAATGCGGACAACGCCGTCGATGAGGCTCTCAGGCTCATCTGCTCCAAGACCGACGGTCAGGAGGGCAACGGGGAGACGGAGATACTCGATTCCTACCCGGTGCTTTTCATACGCGACCACCATCCTGCGGACCACTGCTCCTTCAAGGACTTCGGGGGAATCTGGCCCGTACATTGCGTGGCAGGGGAGCGCGGTGGGGAAATCCACGAAAAACTCAGACCCTATGCCAGCGAGGAACTGACATTCGACAAGGGTTGTGACCGGAACAGCGAGCAATACTCCGGATTCGACGGCCGTAACAGCGCCGGACAGTCCTTGTCCGAGGTGCTGGAACTGCTGGACGTGAAAGATGTCTATGTGTGCGGAATTGCCACTGAATACTGCGTCAAGAACACCTGCGAGGACTTGCTCAATGCGGGGTTCAAAGTGAAACTTGCCGTGGCTGCGCTCGCCTGGGTGGATGCTGAAGGACACAAGAAAGCCCTTGCAGAAATGCAGGATGAGGGAATTGAACTGATTTGAATAAGGAAAGGAAAATATGGCTGCCGGTGCTGTTGGTGGTTTTCGCAGGGTTCCAGATATTCGGAATCGATGCCGGTCGTGCAATCGCGTCAAGCATACGTCGCGACAGCACGGCTGTCGTACACTCCATCGACAGTTTTTTCAGCCCACGGGATTCCGTAGCAGTCTCCGGTGACAGTGTTTCCGCAAGCAATGACAGCATCGCGGCAACCCTCGACAGCATAGCGACAGGCATAGACAGCATAGAACGGATTATAAATCCCCGGGACACCATACGCATACCGGACTCCCTCGAGTTCAAGGACCCTTTCAAATTCAAGTATTACATAGCCCTGCGTGACACTGCCACCTGGAGAGCCACCCGTGACTCCGTCCTTGCCTCCGGGGACAGCCTCGAACTGCACAGGCTCGATTCCCTGCACTTCAAGGATTCCTCCGAAATCGCGAAAATCAAATTCGACGCCTGGTACAAAAGCCTGAGCAGACGCGAGAGGAAGAAATATGACTATGAACAGAAGCTGCCGGAACTGCTCAGACGCGAAGACTCGATTATGCACCGCAAGGACAGCATCAAAGCCTACAGGGACAGCGTGAGGGAGAACACCCCGCGTATCCTCGAAACTTTCGCATTCCCTGACTCGATGCAGTACAAGAGAATCGTAAACTACACTCTGGACCAGGATTTCCAACAGCTGAAATTCTATGTCCAGGACACCTCGTTCAACTATTGGTTCCACGAAATGCCGCAGTTCAGGAACGATGTGAACATCACCTGGCAGGGAGTGGACGGCTCGGCAGTGCAGACCTACGACTTCTTCAAGAGGGAAGAAGTGGACAACGCAATCTTCTACACCCCATACAAGGACTACAGTTTCTCCGCCTCGACTTTCCCGATGTTCAACACGAAGACCCCTTACACGGAACTTGCGTACTGGGGCACCATCTTCGCAAAGGACGAAAAGGAAGAACTCAACGTCCGCGTGTGGACCTCCCAGAACATACTCCCGGAACTCAACCTCACCCTCGCCTATTACAAGTACGGCGGCAACGGTATGCTGCAACGTGAGGACGTGAGCAACGGAAACGCTGTCGTGGGGCTGAACTATCTGGGAAAGAAGTATATGATGCACACCGGATATGTCTATAACAAGATAGAGAAGAGCGAGAACGGAGGGGTCGCCGACGTGGCTATGATCCGGGACACCACGCTGGACGCCAAGGAACTTGCAGTCAAACTCCACTCCGCATCCAACACCATCCGCAAACATACCTTCTTCCTGGACCAGACTTTCCGGATACCTTTCACTTTCATCAACAAGATAAAAGCGAAGAAAGACAGCACATTCACTTTTTCGGCAGACTCCCTGGACAAGGACATCACCACGGCATACATAGGACACAGCACCAATCTGGACGTATATTCCAAGAAATACACGGACGAAATCACTTCATCCAACCCGGAGGCTGCCAAGTTCTACAACAATTCCTTCTACCTGAACCCGACCAAATCCGCCGATTCCCTGGGAACCCTGCGTCTGGACAACAAGCTGTTCCTGCGTCTGCAACCGTGGGCATCGGACGCAGCCCTGTCCAAGATAGACCTGGGCATAGGAGACAAGCTGGTAACCTACTACGATTTCAACAGGAATGCCTTCCTCAGCGGAAAAGTGGACACCAGGGTGCTCAATTCGGTCTATGTCTATGCCGGACTGAACGGAAGGGTAAAGAAGTATATGGAATGGGACGTGAACGGAAGATATAATTTCGCAGGCTACGAACTCAACGATTTCAATGTCAAAGCCAACCTGAAATTCAGTTTCTTCCCGTTCAAAAGGGACAAGACGAGTCCTATCAACCTCAACGTGAATTTTGAGACCGGACTCAAGGAACCGGACTGGTATCAGCAGCACCTGCTGACAAACCATTACAAATGGGACAATGACTTCTCCAAGATATCCACGACCAAAGTCCTTGGAGAACTGGATATACCGCGGTGGGAGCTGAAAGCCTCATTCGGCTACGCCCTGCTTGCGAACCAGACCTACTACGACAATATGGGCATAGTGCGCCAGGCTTCGAATCCTGTGAGCGTGATGACAGCCTATCTCAAGAAGAACTTCACTTTCTGGAGGATACATCTTGACAACCAGGCTCTGTTCCAGTTGTCGTCAGACGAGCAGGTACTGCCGCTTCCTATGCTCGCACTGAATCTCAGATGGTATCTGCAATTCCCTGTGGTAAAGAACGTTATGGAAATGCAGATAGGTCTGAACGGCTACTTTACGACATCCTGGTATGCCCAGGGCTACAACCCTGCCCTCGGAGTGTTCTACAACCAGAATGAAATCAAATACGGCAACTGTCCATATTACGATGTGTTCATAAACGTTCAATGGTACAAGGCGTGTATATTCCTCAAGTTTATGAATGCAGGTCAGGGATGGCCTATGAAGTCAGCCGACTACTTCACGTCACACGGTAACATTTACACCCAGAGAGCGTTCAAGGTTGGAATTTTCTGGCCGTTCTACATCGGCTCCAACAAGAACAAGAAATCTTCATCCGGAGGTGGAGGCGGTGTTGAAAGAGGGTCCGGCAGGAGTATGGGTGGTATCAAAAAATAGGATTGATGCCTGAAAGAATCAAGTATCTTGCGGAGGTTGCCGCAGAAACAGCCGGGGCAGTCGCCGTCGCGCTGGCTATTTTCTTCTCAGCGAGGGAACTCACTGAACCTGAAGTGAATCCGGTGGAAGGACAGACCTTGAAATTCGGACTGGACTTCGGACACTTCAGAATCGAGTCGGACTATCTGTATGCCGGACTCAGTTATGAGATTATTCAAAGGTTTGCAAGTGAAAATGACTGCAAGGCAGACATTCGGGCATTCTACAAGTACGAGAATGCCCAGGACTCCCTCAAGAGGGGCGTAGTGGACGTTCTTGTAATCCCCTGCCGGGATTCGCTCCATCACAGGGTTCATCTGGACTCCCTTGCGGCATCCAAGAGACTCAACAAGGAAATATGCTGGGTGGCTCTGAAAGAGAACAAAGAGATTATCTCCTATATGAACTCCTGGCTGAGGGAATTGTGCCACTCCGACGAATTTGACGCACTGCTGGAAAGATTCCGTTTTATGCCATCATCCTCGCGGCCGCCCGTGCAGTTCAGGGAGAATCAGAGATTGAGCCCCTACGACGACATCATAAAGTTCCGGGCAGACTCGATAGGCTGGGACTGGAGGCTTCTGGCAGCTGTGATTTACACAGAGTCCAAGTTTGCCATCAATGTGACCTCCCCGGTCGGGGCAAGGGGTCTGATGCAGATTATGCCTCTGACTATGAGAGTCTATGAAGTGGAGAACCCTTTGGACCCGGAAGAGAACATCCGGGCAGGGGCGAGTTATCTGGGGCGTCTGGACAAACTGTTCAGAAAGATAGAACCGGCGGAGGAAAGGGTGAAATATGTTCTGGGAGCCTATACGGCAGGGGAAAGCCGTATATTGCAGGGGATGCAGCGTATGGAGATTGCCGCGAAAGATTCGGTTCAGAATGCTGAAATAGATTCCGTGGTCTCCGCCAGAGTAGATTCAGTCAAGGCTGCGGACCTGGACAGCACGAATGTTTCATCGCCGGGAGGCACTCCGGAGGCTGTCGGGGACTCGACAAGTGTCGGAAGGACCCAGCCCAAATGGATAGAAAACGCCAACATCTACATTGACAGGGTAATGAAGGTCTATGCCGACTTTTGCAAGATATGCAGATAGCAGACTATTCTACCCTTATGGTCGATGCCGGATCCACCCTTGAGATGAAAAGGCTCGGAATGAGCATAAGAAGCAGTATCACGACCAGGGAGATGGCATCGGCAATGATTATCCCCGTCCAGTCGATATGGACGGGCACGAAAGAAAGGAAATAATTGCGGGGGTCGAGTTTCAGCAGATGAGTGTAGTCCTGAACCAGGCAGAAAACCAGCGCCAGGGCATTGCCCGTCGCCATACCTTTGACAGTCAGCACTCCGGCACTGCGCATAAACACCGCTGCGATGCTCCGGTCTTTCATCCCCATAGCCTTGAGCAGCCCTATGGTGGAGATGTTCTCGAAAAGCAGGATTAGCAGTCCAGAAATCACGTTGAACCCGGCAACTATAGTCATAAGCACCAGAAGCACAAGGACATTCAGGTCGAGAAAGGAGAACCAGCTGAAAATGGTGGGATAAGACTGTATGAGCGTGCGGGCGATGACGGTAGGCTCGGATTCAGAAGAAAAGGCATAGACGGTCGAGGCAACCTCCATTCCGCCTGCCTCCAATTCGTCGCGGTATTCCCTCTTCAGCCTCACTTCGAAAGCCGACACCTTATCCTCGTCCCAGGAATTGACTCTCTGCATCACAGGAAGCGTGGTCTGGCAGACCAACTGGTTGTCGGAAGACAGGACGGCATCGTAGATGCGGCAGACCGTAAACCGGCGCACCACTGTTTTCTCCCCCACGAAATAGGCAGTGAGCTTGTCCCCCACTCCCAGTTCAAGCATTTCGGACAGACGGGATGGGATGGCAAGCGGGAAAGCGACCGAGTCCGGAAAGGCGACGGTTTCAGAGCCCCTGAACAGGACCCCGTGGACAAGTTCCCCCTGCTTGACTATACCTGCGCGGTTTACGACCGGATTCACGGACCCGATGCAGTCGAGTTCCTGCAATTTGTCCATAAATGCGGGATGGCGGGGCAGGGATACCGTTCCGGTAGCCACATCCTCATCCATAGGGGTAAGTCTCACGTCTCCGTAGTTCTCTCCGAGGGAGTCCCTGATTTCATTCCGGAATCCCGAAGAAACTGCCACTGCGATTATCATCACAAGATAACTCACAGCCACGCAGACAAGGGTGAGATAGCCTTTGAAACGGATTCTGCCGGATATGAAACGTACCGCGCTCATCTCTGTGCCACGAATCTGTAGGTAATCTCGCCGGGCTGGTTCGCAGGGGCATCGGTATTGATGCTGAATCTGGAACTGCGGGCAGCACGGACTGCGTTCTTGCGAAGACAGTCATCCTCGGAAGAAAGTTCATCCACCACCTTGGCATAGACGACGGTACCCTGATTGTTCACTTTTATCATCACTGTCACATCCCCGGCATTATAGCACTTGTAGGCAGGTACTTTCAGATGCGAGGCTTTCCTGCCGTCCAAAGTCCAGCTCAGGACGGACGGACCCGAATATGCTTTCTGCTGTCCGGGGTTTTCCTTTTCCGGTTCCGGCTCGATATCCACCGTTTCGCTGACGGCATCCTCGTGCCTCGAATCCAAAGCTTTGAGGTCTCTCTGCAATCGCTCGTTCTCCCTGTAAAGTTCTTCGGCATCGGTACCCCTGTCGTCTTTCAGAGGGGCGCTGTTGTCCACAGTGACATTGCGCACCACAGGGGCTTCGGCACCTGATATGAGTTCATCCAACCTCCTGCTGATGCTCTCCCGGAATTCTTCCTCCCTGATTTCCTTTTCTTTCTGCTCCTGCCTGGAGAAGTCCATAACGAAACTGTTCTCCACCCCGAGTTCAGACCCGATTCCCACAAGCAACAGGACAATGACCACCGCAAGATGGAAACTGACGGTGAAATAGAAACCTGCCCTGTGTTCCTCCGGAATGTGCATAGGCGGGCGTATCAGCGGGCAGAATTGAGAGCTTTCTCGATGGTGGCGGCAATCACGTCAATGGCAACTTTGTTATGTCCGCCCTGAGGTATGATGACATCGGCGTATCTCTTGCTCGGCTCTATGAACTGCAGGAACATAGGCTTCACTGTGCGGGAATACCTCTGGATGACGGTCTCGACTGTCTTTCCCCTTTCGAGGATATCCCTTGCCATCACACGCATCAGGCGGTCATCATCGTCCGCATCCACGAAAATCTTGATGTCCATCTGCTTGCGCAGTTCCGCACAGCAGAATATCAGAATACCCTCCACTATGATTACCTCAGCCGGATGGACCGTCACGGTCTCGGTGGTGCTTCTGGAACAAGTGATATAGGAATAGACAGGCTGCTCCACGGAATGTCCTTTCTTGAGTTCCTTGAGTTGCTTGATAAGAAGGTCGAAATCAATCGAATCCGGATGGTCGAAATTGACTTTCTGCCTTTCCTCCATTGGAAGATGACTCGAATCCTTGTAGTAGGAATCCTGAGGGATTACCACAACTTTTTCCTTGAGTTGCTCAGTAAGCGCTCTGACGACAGTGGTCTTCCCCGAACCGGACCCACCTGCTATTCCGATTATCAACATAAGAGACTTTGGTATTGATGGTTAATATTCTGCGTTTTTAGGTGTTCTCGGGAACGGAATGACATCACGTATGTTCGACATACCGGTAACGAAGAGCAACAGACGCTCAAATCCCAATCCGAAGCCGCTGTGCGGGGCAGAACCGAAACGGCGGGTGTCGAGGTACCATTCGAGGGATTCCCTGCCCATTCCGAGTTCATCGATGCGGGCGTTGAGTTTCTCAAGGGATGACTCCCTCTCGGAACCGCCGATGATTTCACCGATTTTCGGGAAGAGCACGTCCATTCCCCTCACCGTCCTGCCGTCTTCATTCTGCTTCATATAGAAAGCTTTGATGTCCTTTGGATAATCCGTGAGTATGACCGGACGGCCGAAGTGCTTCTCGACGAGATAGCGCTCGTGCTCGGACTGCAGGTCCACGCCCCAATAAACGGGAAACTCGAACTTCTCTCCACATTCCTCAAGTATCTTTATGCCCTCGGTGTAGGTTAGCCTCACGAAATCAGTCTTGACTACGGATTCGAGACGGGATATGAGTTCCTTGTCATACATTTCGTTGAGGAATTTCAGGTCGTCGGCACAATGCTCCAGGGCATAGCTGACGAGGTATTTGATGAAGTCCTCGGCAAGGTCCATATTGTCATACACGTCGTAGAACGCCATTTCAGGCTCAATCATCCAGAACTCGGCAAGGTGGCGGGGAGTATTGGAATTTTCAGCACGGAAAGTAGGTCCGAAAGTGTAGATTTCGCCGAGTGCCATCGCGCCGAGCTCGCCCTCGAGCTGACCGCTTACCGTAAGGCTGGTCCTCTTGCCGAAGAAATCCTGGCTGAAATCTATTTCTCCCTGTTCCGTTCTCGGAAGATTGTCCAAATCGAGGGTAGTCACCTGAAACATCTGACCCGCACCCTCACAGTCGGAAGCAGTGATAAGCGGAGTGTGGAGATATACGAAACCCTTGCTGTTGAAATAGTTATGTATGGCGAATGCCATAGCGTGACGTATTCTCAACACAGCTCCGAAAGTGTTTGTCCTCGGACGCAGATGGGCTATCTCCCTGAGATATTCAAGGGAATGTCCCTTCTTCTGGAGGGGATAAACCTGCGGGTCTGCCTCACCATAGACCTCGATTGTCTCTGCCTGTATCTCCACTGCCTGTCCGCTGCCCATCGAAGGGACGAGCTGTCCCGTCGCAGCTATGCAGGCTCCGGTGGTGATTTTCTTCAGCAGTTCTGCATCGAAGGCAGCCACATCGACGACTATCTGTATATTGTTTATGGTGGAACCGTCATTGAGCGCTATGAAATTGACATTCTTGTTTCCCCTCTTTGTCCTTACCCAACCCTTGGCGAGTACTTGAACGCCCGGCTGAGTCTTCAGAAGGTCCTTGACCTTGGTCCTGATTACTTTTTCCATAATGTTAATTTATTTGCGCCCGAGACCCCTCAGGCTTAAAATCCCGCAAAGATACTACTTTTCGCCGAGTATTCTCAGCGGCAAATCACAATTCTCATAAAAACCGGTCAATCTTTCCGCATTCTTGCCAATGGCATAGACCGGAACCGGACAACCTGTGTGGTCGTGGGAAGACCAGCCCACATAGGCATCCTCATTGAGCTGCTTGAGCTGTTCTTTGGTAAGCCCCGAATCGTCGTGCCCGCTGCTCTCCCAAAATTCGTCGAGGACCTGCCAGTTGGTCATATATTTTCTCGTTCCGAAAGACATCCCGCCGGTCTCGTGATCGGAAGTGACCACGATGAGTGTTTCATCCGGATGCTTGAGGTAGAACTCGTATGCCAGACGCACCGCCTTGTCGAGAAGTTTCACGCTTTCAATCACCCTCATCGTGTTGTTGCCGTGAGATGACCAGTCGATATAACCCTGCTCTGCCATAATGAAGAACGGTTTGTCCGTATCGAGAGTTTCAAGGCAGGCTGAGACGAAATCCGCAGTCTGCATACCAAGTCCTGCCATTGCGAGGTCATAATTCTTGTTGGAGTCTGCGGCGTCGAAGTCATTGGATGCCTCAGGGTTCTCCGGAAGGAGGATCCTTGTGGATGCAGTGGATGCGGAAAGTTCTGCAAGACCGAAGCATACGTCCGTGTTGCCATCAGCCTCAATCAGTCCCACCACGTCTTCCCTGTCATTCTTCTTGCCGAAACGGTCGATTATCTCAGAGCCGCCGAGGAACTCGAAACCGCAGTCCTTCATTTCGAGAGCGATGTTGTAATAGTCGTTGCGCCCCTGTGCGTGTGCGAAAAAAGCCCCGGGAGTGGCGTGATTGACAGGACCGTCGGACATTATGCCAACCTGATAGCCCTGTTCCTTGAGAGAGTAGGCTATGGATTTAAGTGCCGAGCCGTCCGGAGCCGTACCCAGACGTCCCTTTTCTGTCTTCTGTCCGCAGGCAAGGGCTGTTCCCGCAGCTGCGGAGTCTGTCACGCCCGTGTTGGCACACCAGGTTCTGGTGAGACCTGTCACGGGAAAAGAGGTGAAGGAGAGATAGCTTCCCCCATAGCAGGAATCCTGATAAGCAAGAAATGAATCAGTGGCTGCAACGTGTGCAAGTCCCATTCCGTCTCCGATGAAAAGAAAAACGTATTTCGGAGTTTTCTCTTCCTTGCAGGCATTGCAGGAGGTGAGTGACGGAAGTGTTGCCATCATTATCAGGACGGCAGCTGCTGATTTGAAAAAAAACTTGTTCATTGCCTGATGTGTACCTAAAATTTTTTCGTTTTATACAGCAAAGGGATGCCCACTGATGAACATCCCTTCGACTGAACCAGGAGGAGAACT
>JBJEJT010000299.1:0-2350 GCA_051878255.1 Candidatus Cryptobacteroides sp.
CCACCCCCTCCACTTATGAGAATGCAACCTACTATCTCTGCGGTGACCCTGTCCCGGACCTTTATGGCGGATTCGGCACGAGCTTTTCGTTCTTCGGGGTGGACATCGCGGCTGCTTTCACCTATTCCATCGGCGGCAAGGCTTATGACAGCGGCTATGCTTCGTTTATGTCCTCTCCTACAGCCACATCCAAGGGCTTCAATTTCCATAAGGACGTTTTCAATGCCTGGACTGAGGATAATCCCGACAGCGACATCCCGCGCCATTATTTCGGGGACCAGTACACTGCGGCTTCTTCGGACCGTTTCCTCACTGATGCCAGCTGGCTGAACTTCCAGAACATCCAGGTGGGCTACACCCTGCCGCAGCGCATCACTTCGAAAATCAAGGTCAGCCGCCTGAGGATTTACCTCGCCTGCGACAATGTCTGCTACGTTTCCCGCAGAAACGGCTTCGACCCTCGTTTCAGTTTCAGCGGCAATACCAACAGTTCTGTCAATTCTCCTGTGCGTACGCTTTCAGGCGGTATCAACATAACATTCTGATGGATATGAGAACTACAATATACAAATCTCTTGTACTCGCTGCGGCTTCCCTTGTTTTTGCAGGCTGCATCGAGGAGGCTTTCCTGTCCGGGAATGTGCTTTCGGTTTCGGACGGGGAGACCGTCAATGTGGACCAGAGCGTGAACGGTCTGGCGGTGGAGATGATGGGGGCAGGTCTTTCCGGATTCTACGGGACTTATGGATTCCATATAGACTTCGGCATCCCTTCCATCCATATTATGACGGATTCTATGCTCGAAGACCTGGTTATGTGCGGGGACTACGACTATAACCAGTACAACAACTACGCGATGAATCTCGGGCAAGGCTCCACTGGGGCTTATGCTTCCTATTTCTGGATTTGCTATTACAAATGGATTCATTCTGCGAATCTCATTCTTTCGGCTCTTCCAGCCGAAGATTTGAGCGAGTCCGATTACTGCAACCGTGCCAAGGCTCTGACCTACAGGGCTATGTGCTATCTGGACCTTGCGCGGCTCTATGAGCCGAGACCCGTGGTGGATCCGGTCGCGATTTCCAATGGCTATGAAATACGGGACAACATAAAGGAACTGACCGTGCCGATCGTGACGGAGAAGACTACGGAGGACCAGGCTGTGGACAATCCTCGTGTGCACCGTTCAGTGCTTTATGAATTCATCATATCGGATCTGAATGATGCTCTGGACTGTTTCGAGGCTGCCGGAAATCCGTCCTCGAACACTTCGCCTTGTCCAGCTGTGGTCTATGGGCTGCTCGCGAGGACTTATATAGAGATGGGCTATTGGGAGGACAAGGATGATGCTTTCCGCAAGGATGCTTTCACCAAAGCTGCGGATTATGCTTCCAAGGTCATTGCGGGTGGTTTCAGCCCTCTGACGGAAACTGCCTGGCACGACACTTCCAACGGATTCAACAATGTCTCTACGAACACTTCCTGGGTGTGGGGGCTTACCTTGTCCAACACTATGACGAACAATCTGTTCAATTTCACCTCTATGATGTCCTCCGAGGCATTCTGGGGCTATGCTTTCGTTACCAAGCCTGGAGCGAGTTCGGCGCTTTATTCCTCTATGTCCGACAAGGATTTCAGGAAGCGTTCATTCTATATGCCGGGCAGCGGGCTCGAATATGAATTTGCGGGCAACAGTTCTGCGCAGGCATATACGATGAAATACATTACGCCTTACCAGTCATTCAAGTTCCGTCCTGCGAGAGGGGAGTGCTATGACTATTCCGTGGGAGTGGCAGCGGATCACCCGCTTATGCGTATCGAGGAGATGTATTTCCTGGCTATGGAGGCGAAACTGCGCACTGACGGGCTCTCTGCCGCGAAGTCGCTGCTGGAGGATTTTATGAACACCTGGAGGATTTCCGACGGGTCTTATGTCTGCTCTGCGGCTGATGAGGACGAGTTCGTCACTGAGATGATATTGCAGAAAAGGGCTGAGTTCTGGGGCGAAGGGGTGCTGCTGTATGACTACAAGAGGCTCAATCTCGGATTTGACAGGACTTATGAAGGAACCAATTTCGGGGAGGATTTCCAGTTCAAATGTGACGAGCGTTCACCTCAGTGGAACATCTGCATACCAAGGAGCGAGATTCAGAACAATCTTGGCATCACTGATGACCAGAACAATCCGGATCCAACCCAGTTCGCTGCCTGAACACTCAATCCCTGATTTCTTTATGCCCGACTTGCTCGGGCATTTTTTATGTCCCCACTCCGTCATACCGACCCTTGTTTGACGGTAAGCATCCGACGAACCACGTGTGACATCCAATAACAGCGAAGTGGCGGCAAC
>JBJEJT010000300.1:0-2332 GCA_051878255.1 Candidatus Cryptobacteroides sp.
AGTATGTCGGTGTAGTGAACAGCAACGCGACAGCCCTCCGGGGAATCTTCAAGGAAGGCATCAGGATTGTCGGATTCGAGGAGGACAGTTACGGCTATGTGTTGTCTTTGAGCGACGGCACTGAAGTCGAAGTGTGTTTCGGGCAGACTGCTCCAGCCATAATGCCTGTGTTAAGCATCGACGAGGACGGGAGATGGGTTTACTCACTCGACAAAGGAGAGACGTACCAGCCTGTCCAGGGCGCATCTTATGTGGACGCCGAGGACGGGTTTACCCCTCAGGTCAAGATAAGTGCCGAGGGATACTGGCTTATCAGCATTGACGGAGGGGAGACTTGGTCGGAGATTCCAGGTGCTGACGGAAAGCCTCAGAGCGCCATCGATCCGGAACAGACTTCCGGCGAGTATTCCACTTTCAAGAATGTGTATTACGATAGCCAGAAAGAAGTGATGGTGTTCGAACTCGACAATGACCGGGAGGTGGAAATACCTGTGGTGAACAATTTTTCAATGATAATCCAGGGCTATGTCGAAGGTGACAACATCCTCCTTGCCGAAAAACGTATTTACGAGGTGAGCCTGTCGGGAGTGGCAGACGCAATGTTCCAGATCCCTGAAGGATGGGCAGTTGAACTGTCGGACAGCCAGATTACCATCACTACTCCTGATTCCGGCACTGCCGGAGAATATGTCCTGGACATCATCCTGGTTTCCGACAAGGGATTGCTCAAGCGGGTGAAACTCATTTTCAATCTCAAGGCTGAGCACTGGTTGGCAAGCGCCTGCAAGGTTTTCAATGATTTCACCTCGGGAAACAGCGACAATGTCCTCCTGGATTTTTCCTATGCAGGGTTCAACCACGGGGAGAGCGCACCTTTGGAGGCATCCGCCTACGGATACCAGGTCTATGATGTGACAGACTACGGTGCGGTCCCCAACGATGGCAAGTCGGATAGAGAAGCGTTTCTGGCTTGCCTGAAAGATGCCCTCGGAGTGGATTATGAAGTGAATGCAAACAATATCATCACTTTCAACCACAAGGAAAAGGCAAACGCAATCGTCTATTTCCCGGAGGGGGAATTCATCATCCACACCTCGGAGGACGACGTGGAAAGCGCATCCGCAAGTGACAGCCAGACCATACAGATACGCTCCGGCAACTTCATATTGCGTGGAGCCGGCAGGGACAAGACCACGCTCGTGATGCAGGACCCCAACCTGCCTTCGAGCGAGAGTGTCCTCTACAGTTCCCCCGCTATGATTGAAATTAAACACAACAGCGGACTCACCTCTTTGACTGATATTACCGCAAATGCAGGAAAGGGTGCTTTTTCAGTCCAAGTGGCTGATGTCACCGGGCTCAGCGAAGGACAGTGGGTGTGTCTCGCTACGGTAAACAACGACCCCGATTTCGTTGCCGCGGAATTGAAGGACGGGAATCCCACGGAAACAGAGTTATCCGGTATGACCAACATAACCGGCACCGGTGTCCAGGTGTATGACTATCACCAGATTTCAAGCATAAGTGGCAATACGGTCACTTTCGTGGAACCAATTATGCACGAGGTCGATCTCAAATATACCGGTTTCTCCGGAAACAGTTGCTACAACTGGAGGATTTCCAAATATCCCCATTACGAAAACGTGGGCATCGAAGACCTCACTTTCAAAGGTAACTCCAAGGACAATTTCGTCCATCACGGAAGTTGGGAGGACGATGGCGCATACAAGCCTGTGAATATGACACGGCTCACCAATTCGTGGATGCGCCGCGTAAACTTTGACTGCGTGAGCGAAGCCAGCTCCCTCACCAACTGCGCCAACATTTCTGTTTACGACATTGTTTTCAAGGGTACACGTGGACATTCCGCCATACGGTCCCAGGTATCTTCGCGGGTATTCATAGGTGCAACCATTGACAATGCATCCGGATACCTTATCGACAGTCCGGAAACATACTGTGACAATGCCGGGCAGTATCACGCCGTGGGCGTCTCAAAGCAATCGATGGGTACGGTGCTGTGGAGAAACGTCTGGGGAGATGACAGTTGTTTCGAATCCCACGCAACCCAACCGAGGGCTACGCTTGTGGACTGCTGCAAAGGTGGCTGGATGCGTTTCCGCCAGGGAGGTGACGAGGCTCAGGTGCCAAACCATCTGGATGACCTCGTAATATGGAATTTCGAGTCCACCACGGTACAGGGCGAGACCTTCATCTGGTGGGACCACGACAGCAAGTGGTGGAAATTCCTACCCCCTGTCATAGTGGGGTTCCACATAGGTCCGGCAATCTGGACATGGCTTCCGCCAAGTAATGATATAACAAAACCGGC
>JBJEJT010000301.1:0-9572 GCA_051878255.1 Candidatus Cryptobacteroides sp.
CAGGAAGACAGGAAAGCAGAAACAGCCATTATCGTGAATAATAAATATCTTGTTTTCATAATGTCAAATGATTTCATATCAAGGGTCGAGTGGGTCTATGCTGCCAAGAGTCAATGAGTTCTTGGAAGGAAAAAGTTTCTTTGAGTAGGTATCGAGGCGGGGTCCGAAAGTAATGGGCATAAATCCGAATTCGTTGTAGCAGCGCTGACGGAATGCCTCCGCCTCCATATCATCCATAATGTAACTTTGCATCACCATCAGAGCCTCTTTCTCAAACGGAAAACCATAACGCCAGAGGACACGTGAGACGTTCCTGAAATTTGTCGGTGTGTGACGTGCCTGAGGCTCCATTATGATGACGGATTCCGGAATCCCCTTGTTCATAAGGTAGTTTTTCATAGTCTCCGCCTCGTTGTCCTTTGTCTTGAACGGATGTATGCGACCTCCGGTAACGATGATGAAAGGAGCTTTCTTGGCTTTCCATTTCGTGTAGGCATAGTCGCAACGTTCCTGCGCCTGCTGAACGAAGTTCGTGGTTTCATCACTGCCTCCGAGAACTATGATTGCGGAATAGTCGTATTTGCTGAAGTCAGTGGATGAGAGAGCCTGGCAGGCAGCCAGATTACATCCCAATTTGTGTGGTTCGAACAGAGTGGGTTCCTGCTCGCGTTCGTGAGCCTTGAGAATGTAGTACATCCCTTCCACGGCGATATCCGTGAAAAAACCCGATGCAGATGTTTTTGCCTGCACGGTAGCCAAAGCCTCTGCCAGTTGTCCTTCAGTGGCTGTCCGCCTGTCATCAGTACAGTGGGCATCCCTTGTACCCGTTCCGTAAATGTCCACAATCATATTGACGATCTGGGCATCGTGAGCCCAGGCGGCACGCAGCATACGCTGTGCAGAACTTGCGTTGGTGTAGTAGTAACATCCGGACGGGACAAGATGCCCTGTCACAAGTCGGTCCCAGGAATTGCCTGCCTCCCAAAGAGACTCGAAATAGTCCCCAATCTGACTGATTTCAGCCGCTGTGAAGCGCAGGGCCTGGAATTTCTCATTCATATCGGAAGATTCCGACAGTCTGGAGAATTTTGCAGACTCCACGCCATTGAGAAATTCGTCCCTTGAAACGATTGCCCTCATTTCCGGGAGGTTTCTGAGCAAGGACAGAAAATAACATTCTTTCGTGACGAGCTGGGTGACTTCCACCAACTCATAATCCTGGCTCGGTTCAATGGAGAATTCTTCAACAACGGGAGGCGTATCCGGTTCTGTTCCAGGACCGGGGTCAGGGACAGGTGCGGGTGTCACGACATTTGACTCACACCCCGATGCCACAGAAAGCAGTATGGCTGCCCCAAATAATAGTTTCAGCATTTTCATATCGTCTGTCTATATGAAATCCGTCAATATCCCAATCCGTCTATCCAGCCAGGATTCTGGGTAAGGCTTGGATTCAGACGGCGCTCCTGGACAGGAATAGGCTGGAGATAGTCCCGATCCTCATCCCACTTCTTGACTTTGTCTGCGTTTATGAGAAGACAGCCGGAAGTGCCATTCTCAAGAATGACATCCACACCCAGTTGGCGGTAAACTATGTTGCCTTCATCCGGCTTGGAGCCTGACCATATACATACGTCAGCCGCACCGTCGCCATCAAGGTCGAAAGAACCGGCTCCTGGGAAATACATCCCCTTGAACGGCATTATCTGACCGGATTGCTGACGCAGAAAGGCTGAACCTTCCTTCCACCTCATCATATCATCCCATCTGAAACCCTCCTGCAGAAGTTCTATGGAACGCTCACGACGCACCTCCATTATGATGCCCTTGTTCGCCTGGTCCACATTATGGAAGAAAATCTGCTCGAGAACCGCATCAGGATTCGCCTTTGCCTGTTGAAGGTCGAGCATCCCAGCCATCCCGACACGCCTGCGGAGCTTGTTTATGGTTATGTCTATGTCATCCTGTGTGATTGTCCCGAGTTCAGCCTTTGCCTCGGCATAGTTGAGCATAGCCTCCGCGAGACGGAAGAGAGGAACTGAAGTCCACGATTTTGCGTTACCGTCCATATCGGTCGTGGAAAGGTATTTCGTCAGCTGGTACCCGGTGATGGAGAGTGACAAATCCGGTGCGAGTGTCTGTGACTGACCTATCCTCGTATAGCCCGGAGTGCGGATTGACTGCGCAAGGCGCGGGTCCCTGTCCTGGACCTCATCATAAAAGGTCATTGTCTTATAGCCCGGCTTGTCGGTAAAACGGCTTCCGTCTGCCATAAGATAGGTATTCACAAAATCCTTGTCCAATCCGAGAAGACCTGTCGTAGAGGAAAGACGGTAGTAGTTTGAATCGTGGTAAACCTGATTGGTGAGATTATAGCATCTGGAAAGCAGGACCTCATCCGTATAAGGGTCGGTCTGGACGAAAATGTCACGATAGTCTTCAGACGGAGTGCCGGTGTCGTGCAGAGTATAAGGTCCCTCCGTGATGAGGGTATAGGCTGCCTTTGCCGCAAGGTCAAGATAGACATCGGCATCTGGGATATTGAATTCCGTATGGTATTTTCTCCAGGTTCCCTCATAAAGACAGATTCTGGATTTGAGCAGAAGCGCGGTCCACTTGTTCACATAGTTGGCGGTTTTCGATTCCGGAAGATTTGCGATGGCAAAATCTATGTCCTCCATCATATTTTCAAGAACCTCTGTACGCGGAGTCCTGGGTTTGTACAGGTCAGGGTCCTTGTCTCCCAACACCCTGTCGTACCAAGGCACATCCCCGAATTTCTTGACCATCTTGAAATAGAAATATGCCCTGAAGAAACGGGCTTCCCCGTCATACGTGTTGCGCACCTTCTCGCTTGTACACTGATGGGAATGTTCAAGGAAGAAATTTATGTTCCTCAGGTCGGTCCACACCCAGTCCCCACCGGTATTCGGAATGACCCTGGTTCCACGAATCGCATCGGACATATCCCTTCCGACTACGTCATCCGTGGTTTCCTCATAGAATGTTGCAGCACCCGGAAGTGCGCTGTAAAATGAATTGCAATACAGCCGCAGGTCATTTTCAGTCCTGAAGAAGTTTTCAGGCGAAATCTGGTCTCCCGGAAACTCGTCAAGAGAGCAGGAGCACAGGAGCAGTGTGGCAATTCCTATATGTAAAATACTCTTTTTCATTATTCCGAATCTTTAGAAAGTGATGTCAATACCGAATGAGAGAGTCCTGGAAAGAGGATACCCG
Organism: Candidatus Cryptobacteroides sp.; assembly: GCA_051878255.1. Classification (GTDB taxonomy): domain Bacteria; phylum Bacteroidota; class Bacteroidia; order Bacteroidales; family UBA932; genus Cryptobacteroides. The sequence continues at coordinate 3,238 of JBJEJT010000301.1, forward strand.
TTACCGTCGTGGTTGTAACTTGCGTTGATTTGCTCAGGGTCTATATAAGGGGTTTTGAGCTGAGACCAGTAGAACAGGTTGTCGGCACTGAAGTAAACGCGGAGATGCTGTATATGGATTTTCTGCATCCATTTTTCCGGGAAGGTGTAACCTACGGTCAGGTTCTTCAGACGCAGATACCCTATATTCTGCAGATAACGGTCGTTCACATTCACAAGCGTTCCTTCAGGGTCAAGCGCCATATAACCGCGAAGAACAGGGAAATAAGCATCCGGATTATCTTCGGTCCAGCACATTGTGGTCGCATCCTTTCTCAAGAAACTCCAGTAAGGACGGGAGAGAGGTCCCCAGAAGCCATAGGACTCCTCGTCAGGGTACCAGTCCTGATGTCCTATTCCCTGGAAGAAAGCCGAGAAATCGACACCATACCAGGACATATTCAGACTGAAACTGTAGTTGTAACGTGCCTGCGAGTTACCTATGATCGTAAGGTCTCCCGGGTCATCAACGGTGTAGAGCCCCTGGTCGATGACACCGTCAGGCTTCAAATCGTGGAACTTGACGTCACCTCCGCGATAGTGGTTCCATTCCGCTGATGGGGAGGCGAGAAGTTTCTTGTTTACAAGACTTTGGTCCACAGTATATGCGGCGGCTTCCGCATCCGACTGGAAGAGGCTGACCCTGTAACCCCATATCTCCCCTATTCTCATACCCTCGTAATAGGTGGTGAGGGACTTGGTAGGGTTGTCGAATTTTGTGATTTCAGAGATGCTGTCACCCAGGGAAAAGTTGAAACCATAGCTGAAAGGCATACCCAGAACCTTGCGCTCGTCATTGAAACTGAGGGAAATCTCATATCCTATGGTCCTCAGGTCACCGGCATTCTGCTGTGGCGAGGATGTTCCGAAAACAGACGGGAGGACGACACCTGGGACGAGCATATCCTTGGTGTCACGTATGTAAAAGTCTCCTGTCAGATTGATTCTGCTGTCCCAGAAGCCCATATCGATTCCCACGTCGGTTGTCTGGACGGTCTCCCAGGTAAGGTCTTCGGAAACTGCGGCAGGTGAACTGTATGCCACGGATTTCTCCCCATTGACAATCCAGGAAGACAACTTGCCTGACATTGCGGAAATGTAAGGGTAATAGTTGCTTCCCTGCTGGTTTCCGAGCTGTCCGAATGAGGCTCTTACCTTCAAGGAGTTCATAATATCCTTTGCCGGCTCGAAGAAACTCTCCTCACTCACCCTCCAGGCTGCCGATATTGACGGGAAGAAACCGAAACGCTTGCCTTTGCGGAAACGTGAAGTCCCGTCATAACGCCCGTTGAACTCGACAAGGTACCTCTCGTCATAGTTGTAATTGAGTCTCAGGAATGTTCCGAAAAGGGAGTAGGCGTGACGTCCACCCTTGACCGTGTCATTCTCCGTACCGAGGCTGAGGTCACTGAGCGTGTCGGAAATGAGCCCGTCGCGTTGGCCTACAAGCCTCTTGTAACTCTTGTGCTCATAGTTCAGACCGACGGTTGCAGACAAATTATGTTTCTCACTGAAAGTCTGGTTATATGTCAGGAACACATTGGCTGAATGCTGAGGCTCGAATATGGAAACCTGCTCCATTGTATTGTAGATCCTGAAAACAGGGAGCGAAATCTCTTCCACCACGCCCGGCTCTATGGAGTAGGTAATCGGCTGTCTGCGGACATAATTGTCCTGGATGGACGTTGAATAGGTGTAGTCTGCATTGAGCGTCAGGATGTCCTTGTAGAGATTCAGAATCATTCCAGTCGAAGTCGAAAGCTGGTATGTCTTGTTCTCTCCACCTGCACCGGCACGGATCGCAGCAAGATAACCGTCTCCGACGTAATATGTATTCTTTGAAGAGTCGTACACATTGGTTCCGTCAGGATTGACCGGGACATAAAACGGGAGCGCGTGGCAGACAACCTGCCTGAACACCTCGCTACCATTCGCCACACCGGTGAATTTGTATGATTTGGAAGAAAATGCGGTATTGTTGTAAACCTTCAGCCAAGGTGTCATCTGGGCATCGACCTTTGAACGGAGGTTGAACGACTTGAACTTGTCGGGATTGACTTTCAGGATACCGTCCTTGGTGTAGAAATTACCGGACAGCATAAAATGAAGTTTATCGGTTCCACCTGAAAGGTTGAGGTTGTGGGACTGGGACGGCTGCCAGTCTGAGAAGAAAGTATGCCACCAGTCGTAGTTGCCGTAATAGTTGTAGATGTCCCTGCCATCGACATTCTTCACGACCACCCAAGGTCTCGACGGATCCTCGACGACATCGTTCCTCCTGGCGTAGAGTTCCTGGTAGTCTTCTGCGGAGTAGCCCGAGTATGTACGGCCTATTGTCCTGGAGAAAGCATTGTCCACAAGAACGAGAGCGTCGTAACCGGTCGTGATGAAGTCGGTGCTGGTGGTCGGCGTGGCAAAGGCGAAGAAATCGTTGTATGTCACGGTGAACTTTCCTTCCTTTGCCGTCTTGGTCGTCACAAGCACTACGCCGAAAGCGGCACGGGCTCCATAGATGGCTGCCGAGGCTGCATCTTTCAGGACGGAGATGGATTCGATATCCTTAGGATTGACCGCATTTATATCTCCCGGCACGCCGTCGATGAGGACCAGCGGAGAACCTCCGTTGATGGATGTGAATCCGCGGACATTGATATTGCCGCTGGCACCGGGTTCTCCTGAATCAAAGGTTATGGTGACATTCGGCATCGCACCCTGGATCATCTCCGAGACATTGGACAGAGACCTGTTTTCGAGTTTCGAGCCGCTGATTGCATCTACAGCACCGGTAAGATTCGCCTTTTTCTGGGTGCCATATCCGACCACGACGACTTCGTCCAGGAAGTTGATGTCTTCGATCATCTTGATGTCAAAATGTGAACGGCCCGACACAGGGACTTCCACAGGACGGAATCCGATGGATGTGAAGACCAGGACGGATTTTTCCGGAATGCCCTCCAATGTCCAATTTCCGTCGATGTCGGTTATTGTCCCGATACTCGAACCTTTGACCTGGACTCCGGCTCCAATCATCGGCTCCCCATTACTGTCAGACACTTTTCCCGATACTTTCAAGGATTGGACTTGCGGTTCAGGCGCAGGGACCAGGACCACGTTGCTGCCATTGATTTTGAAAGCATATCCGCTACCTTTGCTGAAAGCTGCATCGAGAATCTGCCGGACACTGCCGGATTTGACCGGAAGTTCAATCTGGTCGTTCAGATTCACCATCCCCTCATCGCAAATGAACGAAAAGCTTGTCTGACTTTCAATTTCCGAAATCAGCAAGGATATTGGAACTGATTTCAGATTTGTATTGATTTTCACATTCTGCGCACCTGAGACCAGAGGCAGGAATGTGACAACCAAACAAAGAATAATTCTTTTAATCATAACATTAGGGTTAATAATATATGTTGGTTACTTGTATATTCTTATGGTGGAATTGTCCTCACTCCATTCCCACCTGAATGAGTGGATGGCTGACATCGAAGAAAGAATCTGATTCAAGGTGTCTTCCTGCTTGAAACGGGCAGTACACATATACTCTCCGATTTCCTTGTCACATACGATGAGCTCGGTGTTGTAATATGCCCCTATCGTCTTGAAGATCCGGGCATAGGATTGGTTCTTGAATGAGTAGAATCCGCCATTCCAGTCAATGCTGTTGTAACTGTCGATGGGTTTCTTGAGGTACCCGCCGTTGCAGGCAATGAGCATTTCATCGGGAAGCAAAGTGCAGATGGGAGAATTGTCCATATCCCTTACAGTCACCTTGCCTTCATAAAGTTTTACGACAAATTCGTCATCACACTTGTATGCACGGACGTCGAATACGGTTCCCAGCACTTGGACCTTGTTTTTCGGAGTCTCGACTATGAATGGCCTTTCCTCGTTATGTGCGACCTCAAAGCAAGCCTCACCGTCAAGGTAAACCCGGCGGAAATCCTTGTCCGTATCCTCAAAATTGAGTTTTGTATTGGAGTTGATCCAAATTTCTGTCCCGTCAGACAGATAAACGTGTGTCCTCTGCCCCTCAGGCACCTGGATGGATGATGGAAACAGCATCCTTGCTTCATTGTCCGCATATCTGTATCCGACAAAGATGCCGAACGACAGAACCGCTGCAACGGATACAACTGCGGCAATCCGTCCGAGGATACGGGCCGCAGGGGATTTCTGACTGTCGGTATGCTTGCCTGATGTCCCGGAAACCGTATTGAGCAGGGACGCAAGGAACAATTTACGGAGAAATTTTATCTCGCGGTCATTGTCCGGGTTCTCTGCTGCCCAGTCGGTAATCTCAACCCTTTCTTCAAAGGTTGATTCACCGGAAACGTATTTATGAAGCTGTTTTTCTGTGGGTCTTGACATAATCTGGCATTAGTTTCACATAATTATTCCATCCCGGAACATCTTACCCTTGCGTAAATCGGGAAAATTCAATGACGGATCAAAGCATATCCTCCGTTGGGGATGTCAAGTCTCCCAATGCCTGCCCGGACTTTGGCTTTGCCGCAGACGCGACCCATACAGTCGTAGATTTCGGCTACGGCAGCCCTGTCCGACTCAAGACATACACCAGCCTCACCTTGTGCATTCATCAGATAGATGTTGCGGTCGAGGGCGGTGTGGACAATAATGGATGGCTGGTAAGAAATGATTATCCTCTCCTTATCGTCCTGGCTCTCCAGCAGAGGATAGCAGGCCTGCGGATAATGGGCAGCGAACTCTCCGTGCAACAAGGCGTTGCGGTGTTCGCCGGCAAAATCAATGAAGTGTCGGATAATCTGCTGCTGTTCCGAAGGAATATCCCTCAGCATCACAGAATATTGCACCACTCCGAACAAGGCGTTCATAATGTTGCAGGCAATGTTCTCATTCTTCTCAGCCCTGCTCCATTCCAGCATATCTGAGTGTACGGCGGTGTGCCCGGAAGTAAGACGCAGACGTGCTATCCTCTGGCGGTTCTGACGCGGGTTGGCTGGACAGTCGCTGGCACGCAACATATTGCCGTACTGACGGATAGCGGGACCGGTATAGTCCTGGCGAAACTCTATGAGCACATCCGGGTCGATTTCTGAAAGCCGGGCATAGACATCGCTCATAAGACGGTCGATTGCCATTGGCAGGGATTTGATGTCCCGTCCCTCGTATCCCTCCCTTATGGCAGGGTCTTCACCATTGAAGCAGAAGGCATCGATGAAGTCCAGTTTGAAACCGTCGAGATGCCACTCTTTCATTGCATTGAGGTAGGTATCAATCAGGAACTGACGCACCTGCGGGAAGCGCGGGTCGAGCACGGACGCCTTATGCTGCTCGTGATAGTAGAGGTATTTGCCTTGGAAACGCTCGTAGTTCTTGCTGTGGATGCCGACATAAGGCACCGAGTACCAGAAAATGTACTTCATTCCCATATCCTGAACCTTGCGGATATGGGAACGGATGTCCGGAAAGCGGTTGGAGGAAACCTCCCAGTCCCCGCAAAACGCATAACAGCCGTTGTTGTCATCGGTCTGCCAACCGTCGTCCACGATGATGGTCTTCATACCAAGCTGGCTGGCAATGCGGCATTCTTCCTCGATGTCACTGGCGTGGATATCCTGGTGGAAATTGTACCAACTGGAATAGAGAGGCTCGAAAGCGGCATCGGGCACCGGGCAAGGATTGATGCCGGCACTATCGTCCATCCAGCCCACCGCCGACTTTACGGCATCGTACCATTGACATTCCCTTGCGTCCAGCCGGATATGGACGGTATAGTCGCTGATGGGAGCCTCCGGCTGCTCGAACAGACTGATTTTTCCAATCACCAGACAATCCTTCTCCCGGATCGCCATCCTGGCACCCACATAACGTCTGACCTCATCGCAAGCTACTGTCAGACGGTTCCTGTCGTTGTTGTCCAGAAAGCAATATAGCGGCATATTCTGGGCCAGGCTGGAGTGCCAGGACCAATACCAGTCTGGAGGCAACTCGACATAATCGTTGTGGGGCGACCACACACCCAGGACATTGTCCTGCGGAAAGGAGAATCTGAGTTCCGTCTTGACGGGGACAGCCGGAACAGGCGATGTGAAATGCAGAGTTATTATCTCGCCATCCACGCTTTCATCGAGGGAGAGGGAGATATTCCACGGTCCCTGATTGTGGCAGACCAGGCTCACTTCCCCCACTGCCTTGCTGATGACACTTTGTCCGGAACCCCGGAACGGAGCAGCCAGCACAAGGCAGATTAAGAGTAATTTTTTCATACGTAAATAAATTCGTTATAATGTGCCTATAAATAGGCGTTTAACA
>JBJEJT010000302.1:0-2324 GCA_051878255.1 Candidatus Cryptobacteroides sp.
TGCCATCATCAAGAAGGCAAAGGATGCTTTCGATGTCCTGAATTCGCTCTGTGTGGAGATGGATGAAAGGTACAAGCTGCTCGCCGACGCCGGAGTGAACAAGCTCAAGGACTACAATGAGAAATACAAGGACCGCAAGCTTCTTCCGACGGCAGGGCACAAATACCTGCCCTACATAGTGGTGGTTATCGACGAGTTTGCGGACCTCACGATGTCCTCCGGCTTCGGCCAGGAGGGCAAGGCTCTGTCCCGTGGCATATCTGCGGCGATAATCCGTCTCGCCCAGAAAGGACGTGCAGCCGGAATACACCTCATAATAGCCACCCAGCGCCCGTCGGTTTCCGTAATCACAGGAGACATCAAGACCAACTTCCCTATGCGCATAGCATTCAGGACGGTTTCGAGGGTGGATTCCCAGACCATACTCGACTCCCCGGGGGCTGAGAACCTCATAGGAAAGGGAGATATGCTCTTCTATGCCGGAGTTGAGATGGAAAGGGTGCAGTGTGCCTATGTGAGCACACCGGAAATCGACAGGATCACCAAGTTCATCGCAGACCAGACGGGTTACAAGGAATGTTACACCACTCCATACTATCTGCCTGAACCTCCTGCCGATTCTGACAGCGGTGCGTCAAGCGGCCCGATTGACATTTCAAAGATTGACGATATGTTCGCCGATGCTGCCCGTCTTGTGGTAAGTTCCCAGAGGGGTTCCACCTCGGACCTCCAGAGAAAGCTCGGTCTGGGCTATGCCAGGGCGGGACGCATTATGGACCAGCTGGAAGCGGCAGGCATAGTAGGACCTCAGGACGGGTCCAAGCCGAGACAGGTACTCGTCGGGGACTATGCTGAACTTGAGCCTATAATAACTTCTTTCACAACGCATAACGAATGATGAAACGTGCGGCCCTTCTGATTGCGGCTCTGTCTGCAGCCGTCCAGTTCCTGTCCGCCCAGGTCCGGGAGAATACAGTGGACGAACTGCTGCAGTCCCTGCGCAAGGACGTCTGCACCGCTGCCGAGTTCAGAATGGTGCTTGCGACCGTGGATGACGTGCCTGTCGAGTACAGTGGCGAACTTTTCTATCAGGACGGGTGTTACCGCATAAACGGCAGGGATTTCGGTATCTATTGCAACTCGGAATATGTGTGGACCGTGGATGCGTCCGACGGGGAAGTGGTGCGGCAGGAGGCAATGCTCATTTCAGACATCATCCCGGAGGGGAAAATCAGGGCATCGTTTACCCCTGACGGAAGCAGGATCACCGCGATTACCATATATGCAGAAAAAGGAACAGTCGAGATAACTGTTCCTTCTATGACTTTCATTCCGAAAAAACCGGAATCTTTCTTTACTCTTGACACAACCTCGCTGCCCGATACATACGTCGTGACAGAACTCTGAGCGTATGCAGTCCCGGAATGGAGGGGCAATCAGTCCTTTACGCAACGGACCGAGGCTCCGAAACTCTTCTTGTCCTGAACGGAAATCTGCAGGTCGTCGAGGCGCTCGTATATCTGGCGGCAGTAGGCATTGTCTGCATCGTATTCGTCTGCAGTCCAGAAAACGGCATAGGAAGCTGCACCGTCGAAATAATTGACCGATGTCCCGATATTCGCATATCCGGTAGGGAAGATGGACATCTTGCTCTCGTCTGTGATTTTCACTTCGGGCCAGTAAGTCCACATAGCCTCTCCATTGAACAGCGCATTTGCCATAAGTTTGCCTGCCACTCCAGATATGTCCTCGTGGACAGTTGCGTCTGCGGCTCCTATGGCTGTGCACAAATCCACCCATTCCTGATCCGTAGGGAGGTGGTAGCCGTCAGGACAGGCTGTCTTGGCGGATTCCCAATCGTGGTAGGTTCCGAACACATCAAGCATAGCCGGCGTGTTCAGGTAGGGAAGTCCGGTGGTTTCGTTCACCAAGTTGCGTCGGAGCCAGGTCTTTCCTCCCTTTGTAATGGTGTAGTAGGTGATGCCGTCCACGACCAAGGTCTCCTCTGCAAGTCCCAGATCAATGCCTGTGATGGTCGCATCATTCAGGCTCCTGCCTATGCCACCTTTGACTATGGTCACGCTCTTGCTGCTTGCGTAGGTGCTGTAATAGCCGTCGGCGAATGCGTATGCGGAAATGGAAACTGTGCGGAGAGTGTCCTTCTCGAATTTGTCTCTGTCGCTGAATTTGTATTTGAAACTCATCACGCCTGCCTCGAGGGTGTCCTTGGTGGTCAGGTAGCCCTCTGTTATGCTGTATGCGTAACCGATGGTGCCGTCCTCCGGATGGGTCAGCGTGTTGAGTCTGATCTCGACTTCATCCTG
>JBJEJT010000303.1:0-2317 GCA_051878255.1 Candidatus Cryptobacteroides sp.
TTCCATTCCGGCAGACCTGAGTGTGAATGCTGTTTCGAACAACATCCATTTCAGCGTCAAGGTGCCTGCGGACGAAGATGACGGCAAAGCAAGTTCAATCTTCATATATTACTCGACTTCGGATTTCTCGTCCACAAAGAACGCAATGTTCGGAATGTTCTATGTCGAGGACATTCCAGTGGGCGGCACATTGGAAGGTGTCATCAGCGGCACTGAATTCGAGACTGAATACTATGTGGCAGCGGTGGCGTGCGACCTTGCGGGGAACAAATCCTCCCTCAGTTCCAGGGTTCGGGTCACAACCGGAAGCAACAGTCAGCCGGTCATCACTCCCCTCTCGCCAGTTGAATTTGCAATCAAGGCACACGAGACGGCAGTGGCTGAATTCAGCATCACGGAACCGGACGGGCACTACTACAGTATAGACCTGGAGCCTGGTTCCGGGGCAGCCGTACTCGACACACTCGTCAGGGAGACCCCGAAAATCCGCATCACGGGAAGAAATGCGGACGAGGGCAGCTACACTGCACGCCTCATCGTGACGGACTATTACGGACTTTCCGCCTCCACCCAGGTGGCTTACACAATACTTCCCAACAGCAAACCGGTGATAGTTAAACCAATTGAGAATCAACAATATACCTCAAAGGCAGCCGTCACCACCGAACTCACTGCCACGGACTATTTCGACGACCCGGACGGCGAGCAACTCAGCTATTCATTCCTGTTCAGCAATCCAAATGTCGCGAATATGACCTATGGAAACGGGAAATTCTATCTCACACCTTTGTCCTACGGAAATTCCGACATTACCGTTACAGGGACCGATGTCAGGGGAGAATCCGTGTCGTCATCATTCAAGGTGATGGTAACCAACGGCAGCGTGACGCTGACCCTCTATCCGAATCCGGTCGTGGACATAATGTATGTCAGGACCGGGTCTGAGGCATCGGTGATGAAAGTAAAGGTGGTCGGAGCAAGCGGAGCCGTGGTGGCAGACGTGGAGTTCACGGACGTGAGTCCATTCGAGCCTGAGGAAGTGAATCTTTCCGGATGCGCTCCAGGCACCTACAGCGTTGCCGTGACCCTGGATGGCAAACTCCACAAGTCCAACATAGTCAAATTGTAGAGAAATGAAAATCAGAACTATTCTTTTGCTTGCCGCCTTGTGTGCGGGGTCCCTGGCTGGAGCGCAGACTTTTCCGTCACTCCTGATTGGAGGGGATGCTTTCGGAGTTGCAAACGGGTCTGCTGCAGTGGCAAAGGCTGAAGGGGCTTTTGCCATCGACGGGAATGTGGCAGCTATGTCCTTGTCCGACAATCTTCTGGATGCTTCGGTGGCATTCGGGCTATGGCAACCGTCCTTTTCGGGGGACAAACTCGTCAGCGCGGGTGTACGCTGCAAGGTCTATAAGGGGTTTTCGCTGGGGATTTCTTTCAGGGACAGAATCCAGAATCCTTATGATATCACCACTTCCACCGGAAGCGCCTCGAAGGACGGGAGTTTCACGCCCAAGGAATACAATCTGGCATTGGGGGCATCATACGCCTTTCTCCACGGACTTTCGGCAGGGGTGTCTCTCCGCTTCCTGCGTTCCGCACTTGCCCCTGAAGCCTCGGCTATGTCATTCGGTGCCGATTTGGCTTTCGCATTTTCCCGGACTTTCGGCAGGCACGGTGCAAGCGCCGGTCTTTCGGTAAACAATCTGGGTACCAAGTTGAAATACGGGGAAAACAGCTATTCCCTGCCGGCTCTGGTAAAGATCGGGGCAGCCTATGATTATATCCTGGATGAGAAATCGTCCCGGGTGGGCGTGTCGGCTGAATTCGACGCGCTGTTCAAAGGCGGGATGATGGCAGGCATCGGGGCAGAATACACTTTCCGGGAGATGCTCTTCGTCAGGGCAGGGTACCATTACGGGGACCGTGCCAAGGCGGTTCCATCATACGCCTCCGCAGGCATCGGGGTAAAGTTCTACGGGGTTTCCCTCGATGCGTCCTATATTTTCGCATCTGAGACCTTGGGCAACAGTTTCGGGGTTTCCCTCGGGTATTCTTTCTGACACCCGGTCAAGCCGGGTGTGACGGTGCCACGGGCACCGTTTGTGACGTGAACGCCCTGTCTGCCGGCTCGACCGTAATATGCGACATTCGTCCGTCATTGCCGGCTCGACCGGCAATCTATTTCTTCCTCTTGGAAGTTTTCTTCTTGGAAGACTTGGAAGAGACCTTGGAAGTCTTGATGCGCCGGGACAGTTTTTTCGTAAGCATCCGACGAACCACGTGTGACATCCAATAACAGCGAAGTGGCGGCAAC
>JBJEJT010000304.1:0-2297 GCA_051878255.1 Candidatus Cryptobacteroides sp.
AGAATGGGAGGGATATAACTACAACTGGTATTATACCCTCGATATGTATCCGTGGGCTGCCCCTGCGGGAGAATGTCAGAGAAATCCAAACCTTGTCAGAAAGTCCGGATGGGCATATTGACATAAAAAATATTGTTATGATGAAGAATGTATTCCCATATTTGGGTGCTTTTGCAATCCTATTTGCAGTGTCCTGTACAGGGTGTCAGTCGGGATTGTTCCCGGTATTCGCTCCCGGATCTTCCCAGAATCCGGGCGACGATCCGGACCCGGAACAGCCAGTGACACCTCCGGCAGCCGAGTTCGACTGGTCGAAACTGACTGCTTCCAACCATCCAAGAGTGATTTTTACGGAATCGGATTTCCGTTCCATACCGGCGGCGGCAACGACGGATGCGGTGTTCGGCAGCATCCACAAAGCGGTAATCAACATCGCACAGTCGTCTTTGCTCAAATCGGAGTTGAAATATGAACTTACCGGAAAGAGGCTCTTGTCCGTCAGCCGCGATGCGGAGCAGAGAATCCTCAGTTGTGCATACGCCTACAAGACAACGGGCGAAGAACGGTATCTGACTTGTGCGGAAAACAATATCGTCACCGTCTGCAATTTCCAGGACTGGAATGCGGGCAAGCATTTTCTGGATGTGGGCGAAATGGCGGCAGGAGTGGGTCTGGCGTACGATTGGCTTTACAATGACCTTCAGCCATCCACCAAGACTTTGATTGTTAAGGCGTTGAATGATTTTGCGTTCACTCCTGCCAACAACAAGGTCTGGAATCTGGATTTTTACAAGGCTACGAACAACTGGAATCAGGTGTGCAACGGAGGTTTGATTTGTGCCGCCCTGGCAATATACGAGCAGAATTCTGATGTGGCAAGAGGCATAATAGAAAAAGGAGCCGAATCCAACGAGACGGCAGCCGAAGCCATATATTCTCCTGACGGGAACTATCCTGAGGGTTACAGTTACTGGAATTACGGGACAATCTATCAGGCTCTTATAAACACAGCTCTGGAGACTTCCGGCGGGAGTGACTTCGGACTGTCATATTGTGACGGATTCAGCCGCACGGGCAAGTACATTCTTTTTATGGAGGGACCTATCAAGCAGAATTTCAACTATTCCGACAGCGCCTCGTCCGTTACGCCCTGCATAGCCTTGTGGTATTTTGCCTGGAAATTCAGGGACACCTCGCTCCTTTACATCGAGAAAGACAGAATCAACGCATACGCGTCTTCTTCTGAATCCCGGCTTCTGCCACTGATTGCCTGGTATGCCTACAAACTTGCTCTCGGTTCAGTGGATGGGGTGCAGCCTCCTGCAGAAAGGGTTTTTGCCGGACGGGGCACCACCCCAGTCGTGCTGGTCCACGACAACTGGAAGCTTGACCTGACGGACAAATTCCTCGGTGTGAAAGCCGGAATGGGCAATTCCAGCCATTCCCATCTCGATGCCGGTACTTTCATCTTTGATGCCGAAGGTATCCGCTGGGCTGCGGACTTGGGGCTTCAGAGTTATGCCACACTTGAGCCGTACATAGATTTGTGGAATATGAATGACGGTTCTGAAAGGTGGACATCTTTCAGATACAACAATTTCAACCATAACACCATAACTGTGAATGACAAGTATCACAAGGTGGCAGGCGAGGCAAAACTGGTTTCTTTGCTGGATTCAGACGGCAAGTCCGGAGCCGTCGTGGACATAACTGCTCCGCTGGCGCCGGAGGTGGAATCAGCCAAGAGAACCATCTACCTCGAAAATGACAATCTGGTGGTTCGGGATGAGATAAAGGCTCCGGCAGGACAGGATGCAAAGGTCCGCTGGATGATGATAACCACTGCGTCGCCGGAGATAGAGTACGGTGCCGTGACCCTCAAGGGTGCCGGGTCGAAATACCGTTACCTCAAGGTTTCCTCTCCGACATTCCACAAACCGACCTTGAAGACTTCCTCCGGTGCCGCTGACGGAACAGCCTGGAGTATGGTTAGCTCGAATTCATTTGACCAGAGCAATTCAGGTTTCTACAAATGTGGATATGAACTTACAGTGCAGGCAGGAAGTTCAGCCACGGTCGAGGTTACGATAACGAAAGATGAATGAACAACTTATAACCAATTTTAATATGAAAAAGTTTCTAAAATCAGCCGTCGTACTGGCGGTTATGCTTCCCGCTTTGATTGCTTGCGGAAAGTCCGAGACTCCACAGGAGGACCCGATAAAGGTTAATCTTGAAATAGCTGATAATGCCGACAATGCCGCCACAGTCAAGGCGAGCCTGGAGTCGGGTACGTT
>JBJEJT010000305.1:0-9421 GCA_051878255.1 Candidatus Cryptobacteroides sp.
CCCCAACTGCACTGGAGTATTACAGCACCGTTGTCCGCAGCATATTTGATTGCACGCACCTCGTCGAGCACGGTGCCACTCTTGTCTCCGGAAAATATCTGGCAACTCATCAGCCGCACGCCGGGGTCCGAACCGTTGCCTCCGGCTATCGAACTGATGCCTATGCCATTGTTATTTACGGCGGCAATCACTCCTGCCACGTGGGTGCCGTGTCCGCTGTCACTGACGTCGTCCGTGGAAATAATCGGGGTCCCGAGTGCGAAATTGTAGCCATACACATCGCCCGGGTAGCCGTTCCCGTCATTGTCTTCCTTGGACCTCCAGATCTCATTCTCATTCACCCACAGGGCAGCCTTGAGGTCGGGATGGCTTATGTCAATGCCCTCATCCATCACTGCAACGATGATTGACGAATCTCCCGTACAGAGGTCCCAGGCTTTCTCCACATTCACATCCGCCCCTGCACTGAACTTGGTCGGGCACAGATTGCCATTGTTCACAAGATGCCACTGGAAGCCCAGCAAGCGGTCATTGAAATAACCTGTACTGCCCGATTTTGTCAGGGCAGCCGCCGAACTGAACGGGACAGATTTCCCGGAATAGGCTTTCTTGAGACGGCGGTTGCAATTGACGGTGCTGATTTCCCCGAGTCTTGAGAGTTCCGCATAAATCTTCTCCAATGGGACATTCTCGTCAAAGCACACCCGGTACCACAGATGAAGACCCTCCCTGCGGCTCAGTTCCTCACTGCGCCTGTCTATCGGGAAGACCCTCTCGATGGTGTAGTCCCCGGCTATGCGCAAGACCTCGTCCACCGAAGGGATTGCACAGGACGTCAGGACATTGGCAGGACCGCTTTTGGTAAGACCAGCCTTGTCGAGGATGTCGGCGACAGTCTCATCGAAACGCACCAGAAGTTCACCTTGCACCACATCTTCATTTATCTGAGGCACAACCGGCTGGGGCTGAGAGTCCTCGATCCCGATGCGGTTGCAGGCAAGGAGGACGAAAGCGGTGAATATGACTGATTTGTTGATTTTCATTTAATCGTTGTTCTTATTGTTGGGGTTGTACTTCTTATGGACGTACTCCTTGTAGTAGTAGTCCAGGTTTGCCGGTTCATTGGTAAACCCGCAGACATTGCCTTTCTGGTCCTTGCCCTCCTGCGGGAACACCAGGGCATCAGGCACCCAGAGGTCGAGACAAGGGTGGTAGAGCAACCATTCCGGCAGTTCTCCGGTCAGACGGTTCAGGTTCATTGTGAAAAGCGTGGTGTGCGGAAGCACTTTAGGCAGACCTATGATACGGGTAGGAAGGGTGTCGCAGGCAGCCACGTCGTCAGCGGTCCACCTGTCGAATGTGTCATCATCCTTCAAATCAGGGATTGTGCCCTGAAGATAGTTTACCGAAAGCACCAGAGTATCGAGATTGTCCCAGCGAAGCAGACGCAAAGGGAAACTGAGGTTGCCAGCCTCATCGACATCCGGCTCATTTATGAATCCGCCCGGCTTCTTCTCTATGGAATTGGACAGGTCGTAGATCACGTGGCGCTGGTTGGCGTTGAGAATGAGGCTGTGCAGCTTCGGGAAATTCTCCGGAGTAAGTATGTCCGGAAGTTTCTCGAAGTTGTTGCTGGAAAGGTTGAGATATTCCAGGTCCTTGAGGTCTGTAAGTTTGTCCGGCAGGGTCGTGAGACCGTATGCACTGATATTCAGACGCTTGAGTTGAGTGAGTTCACAGATGTGCTCGCCAGGGTCCAGGTCTTTGAGGAAAGTGTTGGAATTGCCGAAGAAAGTAAGTTCCTCAGCGGCAGTGAGATATTTTACCTGGAAAGGAATGCCCTCCTTGGTGGAGAAGAGCCTGAAAGATGCCGAGCGCACACGCCCCTTGTTCTCTCCGGTCTTCCATACGGTCACACCGTTCCAGTGTTCCATCCTTTCGGATGTATCGAATGACACCCAGCACTCCAAAGCCTGGTTTATTGCAATCAGGGCGAGGGAGTCCCCTTTCACTCCTATTTCGATTTCCTCGGCGGCTGCCTGTCCCACAGCTATGCTCTTGGTTCCGGACACGGCAATCTGGGAATCGACAGGTACGAGTTCTATCTTGGTGGACCGTGGTTCCTGCTCAAAGTTGAGCCCCCATTCGAAGTGGATATTCACGGTACGCGGGCGGGCTCCCCTGTCAAGATTCAGTTCGGACATTTCAAATTGAAGCCAGTTCTTGTCATCATCGGGAACAACCACATCGAACTGGACATTCGCATCCACCTCCACGTCGAACCAACGCTCATCATAGGGAGCATAACTGTCCAAAGTTATTTCAGGACTTTTTGCCTCTATCTGGTAATCAAACCCTTTCTGAGTGACCTTGATGTCCTTTCTATCCCCGCTTTCAAGCAGTTCAAAGCGGACAAGCCCCTCACGCGGGGTGAAAGCGAGAGCCGAATCGATGCTTATGGTACATTCAGCGGAGCCTCTTCCATTGGCAGGAGAAACGGTAATCCACGGGTTCTGGGTCTTTGCAACCCAGGACTCGGGAGACTCAAGTCTCACCTTGACATCACCTCCGACGGCTTCTGCCTCTATATCATCGACTGCCAGATTGAAATCCGGTGCCAAAGTCCTTACGCAGGCTCCCGAGGTCAGGAGCGAGAGCGCGGACAAGATATATATAAACTTTCTCTTCATACTCAATCCAAAGCTATGTACTCACAATTCCGTATTTCCTGCGACTTGTCGTAGATGAGGTAATAAACCTGGTTTGCATACGCCGTACAGATGTCACTTGCATCAAAGATGATTTCAGGGTTGTCACTGATGTCAAGGAAATAAATCAATGTGGAAATGGTGTCGTCAATCTTGCCGAGGTTGTTGGAACCGAGATACAGCCCCCTCAGCCCCTTGTGCTTGTAGATTCCCGTAGGCCATTCGCTGAGGCAGCGGTTTCCGTCGGCATCCCTCTGTCCCCTCACTCCCAGGACTGTCAGCCCGGAGCAGTCCAGGATGCTTGTCGGGAATTTGGAAAGACGGTTGTAGGAAATGTCCAGACCATAGAAATACGGTGCATTGGTGGCTATCAACTCGCCAGAGAGTTTTGTCAGGTGGTTGTAGGACAGGTCGAGGGATTGCAGGTCCACAACTTTCTCTCCCTCAAAACAGCCTTCCTCAAATTCCTCCAGCGAGCAGCCTCTCATCGCGATGTTCGCTATGATGGACTTGGACTTTGCAAGACAGGCAGGATATTTCGTCAGTTCCGGATTGTTGTTCAGGGTAAGGGTCGTCACATTGATGCCCTTGTAGCCCGAATTTTCATTCTGGAAGCCGGAAATGTGATTGAACGAAAAGTCCACCGAACCCATTGTGTAGATGGACTCGGACGAGAAGATGTCAGGGAACTCGGTGAAGAGGTTGTTGCTGACGCTGAATGTCTCGATGTCGTCCATTTTGCAGAAGACGCCTTCACTGTTCACCGGGAAGGAAGAAAGGAGGTTGTTGTTCAGATACAGCTGTACGGGCCCCACTTCGTTGCCGAAAGCCTCGGTAATGGTGTCGATACGGTTGTCTGAAAGGTCAAGCAGACCAAGTTTCTTCATCTTCGCGATTGCAGCACCGTCGAGGGTCTGCATATTTCCCTTGTTCAGATAGAGTATCTGGATGGTTGCGGCAGCAGGGCTCTTGGAAAGCAGGTCGATGACTTTCTCAGGCTCACCGTCAAGCAGTTGAGGATTGTTTCCCATATTCAGGACCTCGAGTTTCTCGAAGTCTCCTATGACTTCCGGACAACGGAGCATCTTCGGACAGTTGTAGATTTCGAGTTCGAGAAGCGATTTCATATTGCCCATAGTGGCAGGGAGGTCCTGCAACTCGCCGTTGGCAATATAGAGACGCTCCAACTTGGTGAGCTTGCCGATTTCTGCAGGAAGGCTTGTGAGCCCATTGCAGAATTTCCCCTCGCTTATGTCCATAGGAACGATTGCAGCCTCACTTTCCATCACGAGAATCTCAGCCTCGGTGTAACGGTCATAGAGAGCGATTTCAGGAATGCTGATGTTGTGCTCCTTCAACGCCCTTGCAACCGGCTCCGACAGCTGATGGAGAGGATGAATCATAGAGAGGTACTTCTTGTGGCGCTCCATACGGGCTGAACTTCCTCCGCCTCTTTCCATAGTAGGGTCATACTCGACTATGTTCAGGTCATTGTGAGAACCCAGATAGAGTTCCACGAGTTCGCTCAACTGACCTATGGCAGGGGAAAGATCCCCCCTGAATCCAAAGTCGCTGATGTTGATGAGTGCGACCCTCCCGTTGGAATGCAGCTGCACGCCAGGCTGGTCGCCCCAAAGGTCCGGAGACTTGTTGAAGTCCCAGTTGGACCCGTTGGTCCAGTCTTCTCCAAAATAATACCAGTTCTCCCCGTCGAGAGACTCCCAGATTTCCTTGAGGGCGGCGTAGTCCTTGATATACTCGGCAGACTCGTTCATAGTGACCGGCACTTCCACCTCCGTGGTCCGGTTGTCCTGGATTTCGAACACGGTTTCCTCCATCGGAGAGGCAAGTTCGAGGACATCCCCGTTCTTGTCCTTGAGATTATAGGTATCCACCACATAGCGTCCTGCCCTGAGGCTCACCTCGCTGTCACAGCTCAAACTCGATGTAATGTAGCCGTCCTCCACTTCGTCCTTGTCGTAGAAATGGGTGGAGAATACGGTTTTCAGGTCTTCGAGTTCCGTGCGAACACTTGTAACCTCATTATGGATTCTCAAGTCCACGCTTGCCACTTCGTCAAAAGTATATTCCCTCGCGGAAGCCTTGCTGCCGGAGGCGAAATACTTGATGAAAGCAAACTTCGCCTTTCCACGGGCCACGACATCCGCCGTGAGGTCGTGAACCGCCAGACCGCCTTCCACGACCTCGAAACTGCCGGCAGTGCCGCCTTTGTACACATCTTCATCCAATTTGTTGAAGACCGTGTAGGCTATGACCTCGTACTCTCCGGTAAGAAGTTTGAGCTTGGCACTGCGCAAGCCGTACTCGGCAGCCTCGGAATCGGAAGCGGAGAGTGTCAGGGTCTGGCTGATCTGTACGTCGCCATACCTGAGCATCACCATCACCTTGGACGCATCCCGGAGATACTCCAGGCCGGATGCCTTGGTGTAGGAGGCATCCTTGTAAAGTTTGAACTGGACATAGCCGTAGCCGCTGTCCCTCAGGTCCGGGTTCTGTTCCCGGACACAAGAGACGGACAACGCAGCCGAAAGCAATGCCAGTATGCTGTACTTTATTACTTTGGAAAAATTCATTTCTATTTGTATTACTTAATCTCGGCTGTGCAGACAAGGGCTGCAATATATTTCCCCATCGTATCCACCCATACAAACCAGTCTGACTGCCCTGCTTCTGACATATTTACATACATCTGATTGGATCCCTCCATTTCGTATGTAAGCCAATAATCTGCATACGGGCCACCTGTCGCATCATCCCAATTGTTCCAGGAAGCCTCACCCATAGGCTCGCCGGGAACACTAATCGAGGCATTCATCGGTTCACCCGTATATTTGAGTTCGTAAATGGCATCTTCAGATATTCCGTAATGAGCCCCGATGATATCAGAAACTAACGACCCGGTGTACTTGGTAATTGAAGCGTTCTGTACAAGGTCAGGATAAACGAAATTTATCAAATCAGATGCGGCTGCTGTAGGGTCATAGGTAAATATGAAGGCTCCGAAGTTCACACTGTTCGCATCCTTCAATACAACAACCCAAGATGTTTTCTCCGTGACAGTTTCACCTACATAAAGGTAGAACGAATTTGCAGTAGCTCCCTCAAGTTCCAAACTCTTATCACTAAGCTTTTGCAATTCCATTGTGTACAAGTTGGCCCCACCCACTGCAACAGCAGATTGGATAATTGTAGCCGTACTGGAAACAGTGATATCATAAACCTCACTGACGGTGAAGCCGCTGCATATACCTTCATATAACTCCTCATAGACGCCGTCTGAAGCGAGTTTCTCCACAGTGCCGCTGCCATTAGTTATGGTAAACAAATCACCTTCCTCCCCTGAACTGCTTTCGTCATAATAACAGTCCAGAATACAGAGCAGGTTATTGCTGGAATCATATATGTATATGAATGATTCAATTGCCGTTGCGTCCTGATTACTGAACAGGTCTGGATCCATTGTCACATTTCCGGAAATCTTAGGGTTTCCATATAATGAACAAGAAAGCCAGAAACTATTTTCATCTTCAGCGGACACCAGCTGTTCATCATAATCATAAATTTCATATCTATCCACTTCTGCAGCAAACTTAAGACGTGACTCTGCATCCTTTCCAGAATACACAAGCTTGAAAATCTGGTCCGTCTTATCTGACAACCAATGATCCTCAAGTTTTGTAAGGGTAGCTTTATAATTATCATAGTCAGGATCAAGTACGACAAAGTCTGTAGTACCCTCACCCGGATCAACAGATTTTCCTTCCTGAACAAGTCTTACAGGAGCCAACTCTCCGTCTTCATTCTCCCGGGTTACCAGATATTGCTTGTAGTCGTCCAAAATGTCTGTTCCCTGCTCATTGCACAATGCTTCAGCAGTCAGATTTGCATATTTCGCAGGAAGGATGAGAATGTCCGCATATCTCTCTGCACCTGTATTGGCCTCAACGGTAATCTCGCCCGGTACTTTCTGAAGGTATCCCTTCTCATCATCAAAGCTTATTGACGCTTTAACCCAGGAAGCAAACGCCAATTCATAATACCCGTTATCATTGTTCCAATCCAAAGCTCTGATAACCGAGCCCTTCGAACCAAGCACATAGCAGATACCCGGCTGATCTGCAAAACTTCCCGCAGGCATCTTGAGTTGTCCCTCTGCATTGTAATAAAGGGTTGAAGCACAATCGATTTCCATTCTCTCACCAAATGCAGGGATAGCCAGCTGATATGGATATGAAACCGCATCCTCGTCTTCGGAAGCGAGGAATTTGATATCGACTGCGGTACCGTCTGCGATAGACTCGTCAGTCGTGAGGGAAAGAAGAACTTCCGTTTCCTCCCCGTCAGCATTGGCCTCGGTCACACTTGCATTCACAAACTGTGAATTGGTGTTGAGCAGCCACTTGAAATTGGACACGACCTTAATCGGAAGAGTGTAGTCCGCCTTTCCGACAAATGGGGAAAATTTCAAAGACTTGGCAGAAACATCTCCATATACATAACCGTCCCCTGAAGTCTTGTAACCATAGTCATCAATCAATGCCACATAAATATCCAACTTGCGGTTGCCTCGCATCTTGGTAAGTAGCGCTATCTCCTTGGACTCTCCGCCCATCGTGAGGATAACGGTGCAAATACGGTCCACATCGAAATCTTCATCGGCAGAGAAACCGACAAGAACAGATTGATGACCGGCCTTTCCACTTACGGAAACTTCCATAATTCCCTCATCCAGAATTCCGAAATAATTGCCGGCACCATCGCCCTCCACCTTCAAAGTCCAATCCATATTGGCATCGAACTCGATTGCAGTGCTTTCGCCTGCTGAAAGTGTCTTCTCAATTTTCAACTCAGGAAAAGCCGGAGTCAGTTTTTCAGTAGGCACACAAGAAGTCGCCAGGATGCAGCCGGCACCAATCAAAGCCACAACTGCCGTTAATAATCTGGTTTTCATAACTTTATAAATTAAAACACCTTTTTAGTCCATTTTTGTGTCACAGGCCATTCCCTCATTCCGCAGGCGACGGGCCTCTTCGTCGCTCACCCATTCCATCACAGTGTAGAAATGCCCCACACTGCCGATATAGGTATTCAAGTCGTAAACATACATCTGGGTCCAGACATAGAGATAGTTGCCGCAGGAACTGAAATAGGACGGAGCATAGGAGCTGGTCCGGATCAGTATGCGGTCGTCCCCGTGTGTCATTCCGAAGAAAGAGCCCTCATCGCTCATCACCTGACCCTCCGGCACATCCACTGTCGGGGCAAGCAGGTCTGACGCATCGAAAGTCATTTCGATGTCATAGCCCTTGAGCATCCAGTCCCTGCAGATTATACTGTTCTCCTTGTCCGGATTCAACTCTGATTTCACCAGCCTCTGGTATGAACCGTAAGGGTTGTAGGACTGGAGAAAAGTCGATGAGAGCACACACCATCCGGTAAAACTGTTCACATCGAAAGGACAGCATTTCTGCAGCAGGACTTTGGTGCGGCGGCCGTATGCAGGCATTTCCAGTTCGTCAGGCATCACGAGGGATAGTGTGAACTGAGGCGTCTGAGCCGGGTCGAGGTTTTCATAGACCCCACGCACGAGCACATCGGTACGTACTTCTCCAGCCTTGATGGTAACCGTGTTGGATTTGAGCCCGTATTGCAGTTTCTCCACCGCATCGCTTTCCGAATCGATGATTTCGACCCCGAAAGTCCTGTCATAGTTCCTCTTCACCGTGGATACCACCGGAACGCTGAACCATTCGTCGTCATCCTGGACCGGATAAACCTTCAGCGTGTCGGCGAACATCACATATTCGTCGGCATCGTAAATGTTGGGGTTCCTGGAGCACGAAACCAGGGCAGCTGCAAGAACCGCTATCGTATATAAGGTCTTTTTCATCATCTGTTGCTCTCATTTGGTTGAATCTCGGAACCCGGAGCCTCGAGTTCGTTGCGCGGGATAGGCCATACGAACAGAGGATTGTCAGCCGCTACTTTGAGTGAACCGCCTTCCTTGACACAAGATGTCTGGTCTTTCCTTTCGAATCCGAGATGCCAGCGTTTGAGGTCCTGGAGACGGAAGCCCTCCATATAGAGTTCCCTCACCCTTTCGGCTGAAATGGTCTCAAGCCAGTTGGATTCGTTCACGGAAAGATTGCCACCTGTGGTAAAACGGGACTTGCGGAGAGTCGTAAGGTCTGCGCCCGCCTTTGCGTAATTGCCCTTGCGGCAGTATGCCTCGGCACGTATGAGATACTGCTCCGCGAGACGGAGAATCTTCGGCATATTGCGGTGGTAGATGTTCAGTTCCAGCAGTCCGGTGTTGCCATAGTACTTCACGAGCAGAGGACAACTCAACTGGTGGCTGTAGCCCGTCTGAAGCGTGCTGAAATAGGCTCCGTAACGCTGGTCGGCACTCTGGTAGAGGTCCAGGGCAGTCTGGGAAGGCACGAAGTCCGGATAGTAGTAATAATAGTCGCGGGTGAAGTTAAGGAATACCGCTCCCTGAGGCGAACCGTAGGATGTGGAGGTGTAGCCAAGTTTGAGTATGATTTCAAAGGAGGCATCGCCGGTCCACATATACTGGAGCAGGGTCTGGGAGGAACTGTAGTTGGAATTGCAGTCGGCCAGAGTGAAGACACCGCTGTCGATTACCGAGGAAGAGTGCTCGATGGCAGCATCCCAGTCCTGCATATAGAGGG
>JBJEJT010000306.1:0-2290 GCA_051878255.1 Candidatus Cryptobacteroides sp.
GTGACAGACAGTTTCTTGGTTTGTCCCATCGCAACGGAAAGGTCGCCCACTGTAAGTGTTGTGACGTAAGCAGAATATGTGCACTGTGAGTTCTCAAAAAGAGACAACTGCTTGTTTGTGTTATAGACTGACGGGAAGCAGATGAAATCACAAGTTCCCAAAGGCATACTCAAAGTTGCGCTCTGTGCCCGGACTGCGACATCCTTACCATCCTGGGCGATTTTTCCATCCATGTCACTTGAGGCAACCGCATCGGTAACATCAACTCCCTTGAGCAGGATACGGCAACTGAGATAACGGTCGTAGTTATCAAGAAGTTCAGCAAGAGTAAGCTCAGTCAAAGGAATTTCTCCGCCTTCTTCTGTCTGTGCTCCTTCAAGTGAAGTGATTTCAGGCAATTTGGAGTAAAGATAGCCCTCGCCAGTCACAGTACCCGATATCTTCATACCGGCAGTCAGTCCGTGGTTGTTCGCATACAGCAGAATACCGCCTGTCTTGTCCTCTATGAAGGCATAACGACCATTGACATACGAAACAACTGCACCTGCATCGGTAAGATCAACCTCGTATGAACTCTTGGCACTGCTGCTTGTGGAAGTAATCTGCGCCACAAGTCTAGCCACAGATGTTTCAACTTTGTTCTGGACGAACTCGATTGTGTAGTTTGTAGTCTCACCTATCACCTGGATGGATGCAGTCTTGGACTCCTCCTTGCTTGCATTGGCTTCAAAAGTCAGTTTAATGGTGCCGTCACCCTCCCCGGAAGCCGTGAATGAAGAAATCCACTCGTCGTGGCATCTGACTTTCCAGCTCTTGTTGGACTGGACAGCGATGGAAGCAGACGTTGCAGACGCAGCTACTCTGATTGACTCCGGAACCACGAGCACCTCATCGCTTGCAGGTTTTGAGTCCTTATAGAGCATAGGAAGTGCAGCACCGTCCTGGGCAGAAGTGTACGCACCGGCATTGCCATAAGAGGTCCATTGCATCCATTTGTCTGCCACGGTAATGTTCTTGATGGTCGCAAGTCCGGTTTCATCGAAAGTGACCGTCCAGATATCAGCCTTGGCAGGATCAGTGGTCGAATAGAAATTATTGTAAGACGCAGACTGGAAGATATACCTTCCATTGGACATCTTTATTCTGAAACCTTCATCGGCAACCTCAAATTCATAGGCATTTGTAGAATTCGACATAACGATCACATCATCGGCAACAGTCACCTCATCTCCATAAAGATATGAATAGGTACTTTCACTATCGGCATTGAAAGCCTTGAGAGCATTGTCCTTTCCATCGTAATTGAAGACAATGAGATACTGACCGGCAGCAAATTCCTCGGCAGTCTTTATTCTTGAATACTGACGGCTCGAATCCAGTCCACTCTCGCCTTTCTGCTTTACATTAAGCACGCAGATGCCTGATGTGCCATAGCAGAATGACACGGTTGCATTCCTCGGACCGAGAAGCTCATCCCAGTCATTGACGTTCTTTGCGACGGAAATTTTCACCTGGGTCTGTCCAGAGCCCACTGGCGGTTCCACGGTAATCCATTCGGGAGCCAAAGCGAACCAGTCACCATCGGCAGAGACCGTCACGTCCTGTGCGGGAGCATCGGTTCCTTCAAATTCAAGCTCAGTCTTGTCCACTGACACTGCAGACGCAAGCGGCTTTGCCTCCTGGACACAGGAAGCAAAGAGCGCTGCCACACCCGCCAATGTCAAAAATGATTTGATTATATTTTTCATTGTCGTGATTTTTAGAAATTAGAATGTGAGTCTCAAACCGATCTGGCATCTCCAACGGGAATAGAAGTCACCGTAGGTGATGTCGTATGAGTTGAACTTGTAGGTAGGGGTTGCATTACCCGCAGCATCTCTCGTGATGTCTGTGATTTCGAGCACCTGTCTTGTCCAGGAGCTTGAGTAGTAGAGACCCCAGGCACGGTTGAACAGGTTTCCGATGTTGAGGAAATCCACGAATACGGAGATCTTGCGGTTGTTCTTCACATCATAGTAGAAATCCTGGGCAACGTGGAGGTCGAAATGGTTCTCGAAAGCATAGCTGCCGCCGAATCTCTCGGAATACTGTCCCCTGTGGCTGCTGAGATATTTGTCGGCACGGATGAAATTCTCATACTGCACCGCATCCTGTGGAGTTGCCCAATTCATCTTTGTAAGTTCCTCCTGGGTAGGGATGTAGAGAAGCACACCCTTGGATGTGAGACCGTCACCGTTGGAATCGACAGTCTCCTTGCAGATGTAGCTGTAGTGGTTACCACTCTGACCTG
>JBJEJT010000307.1:0-2289 GCA_051878255.1 Candidatus Cryptobacteroides sp.
GGATGGTGAGTTCCTTGCCGGTGCCGACGTTGATGTGGCAGTTGCGGATTTCGCCGAGGGACGGGATCGCCCCACCGCGTCCGGTGCTATGGTTGCGGTCCACGACCCCGTCGGCCTTGTTCCCGTAGTGGACGGACGAGTATTTCTCAATGCCGATGATGTCCTTGAAATCCACGTTCAGAAGGATGTGGACGCTGGCATCCGCCATATCCTCGCTCCACAGGAACTCCCTCAGTGGCGTTCCGGTGCCCCAGAGTGTGACCTTGTTGTCCTCAATCCCGTAGAAAGCAAGCACCTTCAGGATTGTTGCTTCATCGGAGTTGCCGTCTATGACATAGCGGACGGTCTCTCCGTCTTCCTTTATGTTGGCGCCCACTGGTCTGATCGTCAGGTCTTTGCGGATGGTCGTCCAATCCCTGCCGTTGAGCAGCTTCGCAAGATAGACCTTGCGCATCATCGCAGGCATCACGTGGGAGTTCTCAAGGTGGAAGTTGTCGTTCGGACCGTAGAGGTTGGTCGGCATCACGGCGATGTAGTTCGTGCCGTACTGGAGGTTGTAGCTCTCGCACATCTTCAGACCGGCTATCTTTGCTATGGCATATTCCTCATTGGTGTACTCCAACGGGGAGGTCAGGAGACAATCCTCCCTCATCGGCTGAGGGGCGTTCTTAGGGTAGATGCAGGTGGAGCCGAGGAAAAGGAGTTTCTTCACTCCGTGGGCGTACGCCTCGCTGATGACGTTGCACTGGATCTTCATATTCATCATTATGAAGTCCGCACGGTACAGGCTGTTCGCCATTATTCCGCCCACGAATGCCGCCGCAAGCACCACGGCATCCGGTTGCTCGTCGTCGAAGAACTTCTTAACGGCGACCTGGTCCGTGAGGTCGAGTTCCCTGTGGCTGCGGCCGATGAGGTTGTCGTAGCCCCTGCTTTTGAGGTTGTTCCATATAGCCGACCCAACGAGTCCGGTGTGACCGGCTATGTATATTCTTGAGCTTTTGTCCAGCATAGTCATTACTTCACGATGCCTTTTTCGAGATATTCGGCGAGGTTGGTGCGGACTTTCGCTGCTGCGCCCTCGGATGCGACCTTGGCCATATCGCTGTCCACCATCAGTTTGACGAGTTCTTCGAACGAGGTCTTGGATGGGTCCCAGCCGAGTCTTGCCCTTGCTTTTGTCGGGTCTCCCCAGAGATTAACGACGTCCGTCGGACGGTAGAAGTCCTCGGATACCGCCACCACCGTCTTCCCGATAAGGGATTCAGGAACATTGCCACTCACTGCCACGCAGATTCCTTTCTCATCCAGACCCTCACCCTCGAACCTGAGTTCGATGCCGGCGTGCTTGAACGCGTAATAGGCAAACTCCCTCACTGAGTGCTGGACCCCTGTCGCTATGACGAAGTCCTCCGGCTTGTCGTTCTGGAGGATGAGCCACATACATTCCACATAGTCCTTCGCATAGCCCCAGTCGCGCAGGGAATCCAGGTTGCCGAGGTGGAGGCAGTCCTGCAGTCCCTGTGAGATGCGTGCTGCCGCAAGTGTGATCTTGCGTGTCACGAATGTCTCTCCGCGGCGCTCGCTCTCGTGGTTGAAGAGGATCCCCGAGCAGCAGAACATACCGTATGCCTCGCGGTATTCCTTGACTATCCAGAACCCATAGAGTTTTGCAACGGCGTACGGGGAATACGGGTGGAACGGGGTGTTCTCATTCTGAGGCACCTCCTCCACCTTCCCGTAAAGCTCGCTGGTGGATGCCTGATAGATGCGGCAGGTCTTTTCAAGGTGGTTGGCACGGACTGCCTCCAGCACGCGGAGCACGCCTGTGGCATCCACGTCGGCGGTGAACTCCGGCGAGTCGAAGCTGACCTGGACGTGGCTCTGGGCCGCAAGGTTGTAGATTTCGTCTGGACGGACGGCGCCGATGACCTTCACGAGCGACATCGAGTCGCTCAGGTCTCCAAAATGGAGATGGAAGCGGGAATGACCTTCCAGGTGGGATATGCGCTCGCGGAAATCCACGGATGAACGGCGTATTATGCCGTGTACGTCATAGCCTTTCTCAAGGAGGAACTCGCTGAGGTAGCTGCCGTCCTGTCCGGTGACCCCGGTGATTAATGCTTTCTTCATATGTATTTTATTTTTCAGTTGCTCGTTTTCGATTTTGATCGTGTTCTTGTGACATTCGGAACTTCGGGGCTCGACCCATACCCCGTTGTGCAATCCATTCCTCCCCCGAATATTATACTCGACAGGGACTTGTGAGATACCCGGTCGGGGCCGGGT
>JBJEJT010000308.1:0-2288 GCA_051878255.1 Candidatus Cryptobacteroides sp.
GGAAGTCCCTCGCCGACGAACTTGCTGCCGTTGGCAAAGCCAGGATAACCCTCCACCGAAGCGATTTTGTTCTTCCCCGGTATGAGCAGGACTTTGTTGGAATAGTGGGTGAAATTCAGGTAGGCATCCCAGGTGAAATTGCGGGAAGTGTAAAGTTTTCCGTGCAAGTCCACCTCGATGCCGGTGTTGCGCATATCCCCGATATTGTCGTAATAGCCGCTGTAGCCTATGGATGGAGGGAGGCTGAAGAAATAGAGCATATCGGAAGTCTTCTTGTAGAAATACTCGATGCTGCCTCCGAACCTGCCTCTGAAAAAGTCGAAGTCCACACCCACATTGACGGTCATATTGGTCTCCCAGGTGATGTTCTCATTGCCCTTTTCATTGAAACCGAGTGCAGCGGAGCCCTCATTGTTCAGGAGCATATAAGTGTCTGTGTATCTGAACGAGCCTATGCCGTCGTTGCCCTGGGAACCGGCAGATGCCTTGAGTTTGAGCATATCCACCCAAGGGGCGCTGAACCAGTCCTCCCTGCTGATGAGCCAGCCTGCACCCACAGCCCAGAAACTGCCCCAGCGGTGCTTTGGATTGAAGTTGGAGGATGCGTCGAGGCGGTAGGACAGATTGGCGAAGTATTTCTGGTCGAAATCATACTGGAGCCTTGCGAAATAGCCCTCCACATTGTAGGTGCTGCGGGAAGACGATGCAGTGCTGTTGTCTGTCACAGCCTCGTCAAGTTCATCGGTGTCATTGTCATAAAGCTGTGACTTGGATGCACTTGTGCTGTAAGTCGTCTCTTTCTGCCATTCGTGACCTATCATTGCGCTGATGTCGTGCTTGCCGAAACGCCTGCTCCACGAGAGAATCTGCTGCAGGTTCAGGTCGAACTCGCGTCCGTGTCCCTTGCTCACCACTCCCCCGGCAGATGCGAACTGCCCATAGAGTTTGTTATAGACATTGGTGGTGCGGGTCTCGTCCACGTTAGCCCCCACATTGAAAGTGAATTTGAAATCCTTCAGGAACGACACCTCCGCATAGCCTATGACATTGAAGGCATTGCCCTGATAGTTGTTCTTGTTGAGCTGCATATCGGACACCGGGTTCGCATTCGTAAAATAAGGACGGTAACATCCGTTCTCATAATAGCCGTAGTCGTATCTGACCCTGCCGGTATCGTCATACATAAGGTTCCCCTCTGCATCCCTCACATAGAGAGGATAAATCGGGGCGATGGATGTCGCGATTGCGAAAACATTGGAGGAACTGCTGGAAGACCCCTCGTCGGAGTTGCCGTTGTTCCAGTTGAAATTGGTGTAGGAGAAAGTGGCTCCCATCTTGAGCCAGCTCTTCGCCTGATAGTCTGTACGCAGACGTGCCGTGTAACGCTGCATATCGGACCCGTTGATGATGCCCTTGTTGTTCAGGTAGCCGAATGAGGCGTACATAGACATCTTGCCGACGGAGCCGCTTACGCTGATATTGTATTCCTGGCGCAGGGACTGGCGGTAGGCATTGTCGAGCCAGTTGTCCGGCATAATGGTGTAGGTCTGTCCATCGTAAGGGCTGACCACGGTGGCTCCAAGTGTTGCGGTGGGGTTCAGCTTGCCGTCAGCACCTATGAGAGAACCTCCGTCGCCGATGGTGTAGGAGATATAGCCCAACTGTCTCGAAAGGTCCTGGTTAGCATATAAGGCACTGAGGGTTTCAGATTTGCCCTGGGACTTGTAGTAACCCAGCAGGGAGGCATAGAATGCCTCGTAGTACTGTCCGGGATCAGTGATGACGTCGTAGGTGCGCAGGGCTCGGGAGTTCATACCCCATTTCGCATCCACATTTACCACCGCATCTCCCCATTTTGCCTTCTTCGTCGTAATCATAATCACTCCGTTGGCTCCGCGGGACCCGTAGAGGGAGTTGGAGGCAGCATCTTTCTGTACGGTAATGGACTCGATGTCGGACGAATTGATATTGTTCATATCACCGGTGTATGGCACTCCGTCCACCACATACAGCGGGGACGAAGAAGCGTTCATCGTACCTATACCCCTGATGACTATGGACGGGGAAGAGCCGAGAGAACCAGTGGAAGTCGTCATCTGGACACCTGCCACCATCCCTTCGAGCGCACGGGTGGCGTCAGAACTCTGTACCTTCGCTATGTCGGCGGATTTCACTACAGCCGCAGAACCCGTGAAGGCTTCCTTTGTGGATGTACCGAAAGCCACCACTATGGTCTCTTCGAGCGCCTGGGTGTCCGGTTCCAGGACCGCATTGATTTTTGATTCCGG
>JBJEJT010000309.1:0-2286 GCA_051878255.1 Candidatus Cryptobacteroides sp.
AAGCGGGGAACAGGATGCGGAGGTGAAAGAGCCAACGCCCCTGATGCGTATGGTCGCTGCTTCGCTTCCCGGCTGTCCGGACCCTTGGAGCACTGACATACCCGGAGCGAGACCGGCGAGTGCCGAAGAAGTGCTGAGCACCGGACGGCCCTCCGCAGTCTTGGCAAAATCTATGGAACTGACCGAACCTGTGAGATTAGCCTTTTTCTGTGTGCCGTAGCCGATCACCACCACTTCATCCAACATTTTGCTGTCGTCGGACATTTCAAGGTCGAACCTGCCCGGAGCGCTGAAATGATGGGTCACGGTCTTGAAACCCATACAAGAAAATACGACATCGCTGTAACCATCAGGAAGATTCAGTTCCCACTTTCCGTCCGGGTCGGTCTGGGTGCCGACCGACAGTCCATCGACCATCACCGTGACTCCCACCAGAGGTATCCCGCCTTTTTCCGTCACGGTTCCGTTCACAGTGAACTTGGTCTGGTCCTCGGGTTGGGCTGGTTCCGACCTTGGTTTCACCAATGTGAGGGCAACCACTTTGCCGTGAATCGCCCAGGTGATGTTTCTGCCAGCGAATATTTTCCTCAGGATCGGCTCAAGTTCCGAATCCGAAGCCGACACCTCCACGCTCTGGAGAATCTGCTCTCCCAGCGTCGTTTCGTATGAGAATGTGATTCCCGTCTGTCTTGTGATTTCGTCGAGGACTTTCTCCACTTTCGCATTGCGGAAAGAGAGTTTCACGTCATATTTTCCGGGAGTCGCCGAATATGACAGCGTCTGGACGGAAAGGATGCCCAACAGAAAGGACAAGACCTTCAGAAGAAGATTCCCTGCTTTCATAATTTGTTATAGTTTAGTGTATAATATGTGTACGGTATCGTCTGCCGACAATACACCCGTCAAAGCCGCCGTCAGGATGGGAAACAGTTAGTCCCTTACTGACAGTTCGAGTTCAGGACAAATGAATCTCAACATTGAGAGGACTTCATCCAGACCACTCTCTTTCTGGAAAGAAAAATTGTAGGTGGATTCATCGGAAGCGGAGATTTGGACAATGGTCTTGCCATAGACTTCCGATATTTTCGCAAGGATTTCAGAGACGCTTGCGTGATGGAGGGACACAGCCCCATAATGACGCAGGAGCATATCCCCCACTGCCACAGACTTGATTTCGAGAGCCGAAGATTCGGCATCGAGCACTGCCTGCTGCCCGGGTTTGAGGCGCACCAGGTTCATCCCGGAGGCGGACTGCATCATCACGGACCCTTGTGCGAGGGTTACCTCCGCTATCTGTTCGCCCGGGATGGATTTCACATTGAACACCGTACCGAGCACCTTGACCCTGAACCCGTCGGCAGTCACGACGAAAGGTCTTTGGGCATCGTGTGCGACGTCAAAATATGCCTCGCCCTCGAGCCGGACATCCCTTTCGGCTTTGTTGAACTTGTTGCCGACCGACAGGCTGGCCCCCGGATTCATCCATACCTGTGTTCCGTCAGGCAGGACTACATTCATAGCCGTCTCCCCGCCGTTCCTGTAGTCCAGCGCAGGGATGGACCTGAACGTGAGGATACCGGCAGTGACGACTGCCGCGACCGCTGCGGCTGCCGAACAGAGAACCACCGATATGCGGCGGAACCTGCGTTTCCTCTGTGCCGCATCTATTTCCCGGTTGAGCGCGGCAAGTGATTCTTCCACCCCTGTATTTTCCGAGAGGTGGTGTCGGATTGCGTGGGAAAGTAGTTTCAGTTCCCTTTCTTCATCTGTCCTGATCATATCTTTTTCCGGCTTTGCACTATTATTACGCAATGCCGGACCTGAACACCCAAAAGAATTTTCGTTTTTTTTCATAATTCCGATGATTTCAGTCTTGCCCTCAGGCGGACAAGGGCATTATGGATATGATTCTAGACTGTGGAAAGGCTCAAGCCGAGCTTTTCGGCGATTTCCCTGTCGGGCAGACCGTCGGAATAACTCATAAGAAAGACCTCCCTGCACTTGTCAGGAAGGTCTGATATTGCCTTTTCAAGGACAGACTTTATTTCTTGACTGTAGATTTTGCGGACTGTTTCGTTGCGGTCCCAGTCCCAGTAGCGACATTCCTCTTCAAACTGACGGGTCACGAAAGACTCGTGGTTGAGTTTGGACAGTCTTTTGCGGATAATGCTTATGCAGGCATTATAGGTACTCCTGAACAGATAAGCCCTAAGGTTACCCCCCCCCACTTCCGGCGTGAGGTTTTTCCTTGATTCCCACAATCTGATGAAGACGTCGTGCACAATA
>JBJEJT010000310.1:0-2284 GCA_051878255.1 Candidatus Cryptobacteroides sp.
ATCAAGACCACGGATTTCGACCGCTTCTCAGCCAGGGTCAATTCGGAATACAACCTCATAGGCAAAATCCTCAAAATAGGAGAGCATCTCACAATCAACCGCACCTCCGAGGTGCAGGCTCCCGACGGCTTCCTCCAGAACGTGCTCCAAGCCAATCCGTCCCTCCCTGTCTATACCGTGGACGGAGAATATGCAGGTCCTGTGGGTGGCTATCCGGACAGGGAAAACCCCGTGGCAAGGCTTGAACGCAATGCCGACAACCGCTACACATACTGGAGAACTTTCGGCGACGTGTACCTGAACCTCAATCCTTTCAAAGGCTTCAATCTCAAGACCACTTTCGGTGTGGACTACTCCCAGAAACAGCAGCGCGTATTCACTTACCCTGTCACGGAGGGCAACGTGGCAAATGCGACCAACGGGGTGGAGGCTAAGCAGGAGCATTGGATGAAGTGGATGTGGAACGCAGTGGCAAGCTACAATCTGGAAATCGCGGAGCACAGGGCTGATTTTATGGCAGGCGTGGAACTAAACCGGGACAATTACACCTATTTTTCAGGTTACAAGGAGAACTTCAGCGTACTCAACACGGACTTTATGTGGCCCGATGCCGGATCAGGCGATGCTATGGCTTACGGATGTTCCGAGGGTTACTCCCTCCTATCTTTCTTCGCCAAGGCGAACTACTCCTATGACGACCGCTATCTCATCTCTGCCACAGTCCGTTACGACGGGTCTTCCCGCTTCGGCAAGAACAACCGTTTCGCCACTTTCCCGTCCGCATCTTTCGGCTGGAGGATGGGCAACGAAGATTTCCTCAAGAATGTGAATTGGGTGAACGAGCTGAAACTCAGGGCTTCCTGGGGTCAGACAGGAAACCAGGAAATCTCCAATGTGGCTCGTTACACCATCTATGTGCCAAATTACGGTTCATCCGAAAGCGGCGGACAGAGTTACGCCACATCCTACGACATAGAGGGCACCAACGGCGGGTCCATACTTGCTTCGGGATTCAAGCGTGACCAAATCGGCAACGAAGACATCAAATGGGAAACCACCACCCAGACCAACCTCGGCTTGGATTTCTCTTTCTTCGGCGACTCCCTCTACGGCTGCTTCGACTGGTTCTGGAAGAACACGAAAGACATTCTGGTCTATATGCCCGGCATCTCCGTGATGGGCGAGGGTTCCGGAAAATGGATAAATGCCGGGGCAATGAAAAACACCGGCTTTGAACTCAATCTCGGCTGGAGGCAGACCTTGGACAACGGTTTCTCCTACGACATCAACGGGAACATCTCATCCTACCGCAACACCATCACGGAACTCCCTACGACCGTTGCCGCAAACGGAACTTTCGGAGGCAACGGAGTTTACAGCGTCGTGGGACATCCTATGGGTTCCCAGGTGGGCTACATTGCCGACGGCATATTCAAAAGTCAGGAAGAGATTGATGCCCACGCAGTCCAGGAGGGCGCAGGCTTGGGCAGGATACGCTGGAGAGACATCGACGGCGACGGCTATATCACCGAAAAGGACCAGACCTGGATTTACGACCCGACACCGGCTTTCTCCTACGGCATAAACCTCTATTTCCAGTACAAGGGCTTCGACCTCACTATGTTCTGGCAGGGTGTGCAGGGCGTGCAGGTCATCAGCGACCTCAAAAAGGAAACCGACCTCTGGAGTGGGCTCAACATCGGATTCCTGAACAAAGGTGTGAGGGTGCTGGATGCCTGGAGCCCGACCAATCCGGATTCGGACATCCCAGCCCTTTCCAGGAGCGACCTGAACAATGAGAAAAGGGTTTCCACCTATTTCATCGAGAACGGGTCATTCCTCAAGCTCAGGAACATACAGATAGGCTACAACCTGCCGCAGAAAGCGATAGAAAAGATGAAGATGAGCCGGATGAGGTTCTATCTCAGCGCCCAGAACCTGCTCACGATCCAAAGCCGCGACTTCACGGGAGTAGATCCGGAAAATCCGAATTACGGCTACCCTATTCCAATCAACCTCACTTTCGGTCTGAATATCGGATTCTAAATCAAATGGATATGAAAACATCATATATAAGTATCATAGCAAGTGCAGCCCTGATTCTTTCCTCCTGCTCATTCCTCGAAGACCAGGTTCCGCAGGGGTCCATAGGGGAGGAGGAACTCAAGACTCAGGAATATGTGGATAATCTCGTGGTGGCAGCCTATGCGGTGTTCATTACGGCGGAGGCCATCAATTCCTCTTTCTCCCTGTGGAACTATGACGTGCGTTCTGACGATGCCTA
>JBJEJT010000311.1:0-2276 GCA_051878255.1 Candidatus Cryptobacteroides sp.
AAGGACTCAGGTATTCCGAGTCTCACGAATGGGTCAAGGTTGAAGGCGATGTAGCCCTTGTGGGCATTACGGACTATGCCCAGCACGCATTGGGCAACATCACTTATGTGGATATGCCTTCGGAGGATGATGAAGTTGTTGCAGGAGAGGAATTCGGGGCAGTGGAGAGCACCAAGATTGCCAGCGACCTTTTTTCTCCTGTCTCCGGAGTGGTTGCCGAAGTCAATTCCGCCCTCGAGGATGCTCCGGAACTCATCAACGAAGATGCTTTCGCGAACTGGATTATCAAAGTGAAGATGTCCGATCCGTCGGAATTGGACAATCTTATGGATGCGGCAGCTTACGAAGCCATTTGCAGATAGTCTTAAGTTTCGCAAATGCGAAACACCGCTTTAGGAGGGCCTTTGGCCCGACAAAGTCCCTTCCCCGAGGGGAGGGATTTAGGGAGGGGGTAACGTGGATATGAAAGAATGTGCGTTGGCAAAGGTTCGCAAGTCTTTCCAATGAACTTTAATCAAATAATTAAGACTTGCGAAACTTGAATAGTGTTATGAATCATCCGTATTTTCCGCATACACAGCAGGACATACGGCAGATGATGGAGAAATGCGGGGTGTCTTCCCTCAGGGAACTCTATTCCGACGTGCCTTCAGACTGCTTTTACGAGGGGGAGTATGAACTCCCCTCTGCTATGTCCGAACTCGAGGTAAGGAGGCATTTCGCCGCCCTCGCCTCTATGAACGTGCCTTTGAAGATTTTCGGAGGCGCAGGTGCCTATGACCATTACAGTCCTGCCGTCGTGCCGTATATCCTGAACCGTTCAGAGTTCTCGACGGCTTACACCCCTTATCAGGCAGAAATATCCCAGGGTACTCTCCGTGCCATATTCGAGTGGCAGTCAATGATTTGCCGCATTACCGGGATGGATGTGGCGAATGCCTCGATGTATGACGGGTCCACTGCCGCTGCCGAGGCGATGATGATGTGTATGGCTTGTACCAGGAAGAAAACCCATTTCCTGGTTTCCTCCACCCTGCTGCCTCAGGTGCTGGATGTGGTCTCCACTTATGCCCGCTTCCACGGCATAGGGCTTGGAATCGTGCCTGAAGATGACGGGAGCACTTCTCTCGGGGAACTCGTGGAGGAACTTTCGTGCGGAGACGTGGCAGGGGTGCTGTTGCCTGGTATCAACCGCTATGGGGTCATAGAAGACCTTGCCGGGGCAGTGGAAGCGGTCCACGGTGCCGGGGCTTTGGTTGTGGAATACTGTGACCCATCTGCGATGGCTGTGCTCAAGTCGGCAGGGGAGTGGGGTGTGGACATAGCCTGCGGAGACGCCCAGTCGCTGGGTATGCCCCTCGCCTTTGGCGGCCCTTACTGCGGATTCCTTGCCTGTCGCGGGGACTTTATGCGCAAACTGCCCGGGAGACTCGTGGGAGAAACTGTGGATGCCGACGGCAAGCGTTCCTATGTGCTCACGCTGCAGGCTCGCGAACAGCACATACGCCGTGAGAAAGCCACTTCCAACATCTGTTCAAACCAGTCTCTGATGGCTCTCTATGCCACGGTTTACCTCTCTCTTATGGGACCCGTGGGGATGAAGGCCCTGAATGACCTATCCTATGCGGGGGCTCATTTCCTGAAGTCGGAACTCCTGAAGACGGGGCTGTTTGAAGAACCATTCTCAGTGGAAAGACCATTCCTCAAGGAATTCGTGCTCAAGCCGCTTTACGGTGCCGGAAATCTTCGGGACCTGCTTGCGGAAAGAGGGTTCTTCGCTGCGCTCCCAGCTGGGGAGGGACTTGTAAGTTTTTGTGTAACTGAGAAGCACGACCGTGTTGAATGTGAGGAACTTGTCGCTGCTGTGAAATCTGCTTTCGATGCTATGGGAGGGGCTGGTATATGAAGTATTACGACAAACTGATATTCGAACTGTCCCAGCCGGGGCGTTGCGGATTCACTCTGCCTGACAACGGGTTCGGGGAGGTCTCCTGCACCGAACTGCCGTCCGGGTTGCGGCGCACCGATGCCCCTGGACTTCCTCAGGTCAGCGAAGCCGACGTGGTCCGTCACTATACCAACCTGTCCTCGATGAATTTCGGGGTGGACACCGGTTTCTATCCTCTGGGCAGCTGCACGATGAAATACAACCCGAAGATAAACGAGGAAATAGCCTCGATGCCGGAATTTGCGGGGGTGCATCCCCTCCAGCCTCTCCAGACCGTGAAAGGCTGCGTGCAGGTGTACAAGGAGCTTTCCGACTATCTATGTGCCAT